>JBNKDB010000520.1:0-3265 GCA_050288045.1 Anaerolineales bacterium
ACGAATTACGCGAATATTACGAATAGCACGAATAAAGCCTAAAAGATATTGGTGTCATTCGTTTTATTCGTGGCATTCGTGTTTTCCTTAGTAACGCTATTTTGCATATTGGTTGAAAAGCTTATAGACTTCTTCTAACTCCGTAAAGCGGTCTGCGGTGGGAAGGAACTCCTGGCCCCAGAAGCCGGTGTAGCCGGTGGCCTGGGCCGCTTTCACTACAGCAGCGTAATCGATCTCCTGCTCTGGGCCCGGGAAATCGCGCCCCGGGCTGCCAGCGGTGTGCAGGTGGGCGATATATTCCATATGCTCGCTGACATCTTTGATTACATCCTCACCCATGCGGGCCATGTGGTAAATATCGTAGAGTACCTTGACCATTGGGGAGGAAATGGCGCGCGCAAATCCCATCGCAAAAGCGGTATGGTCGGCCTGGTAATCGGGGTGGTCGTGCGCATTGAGCACTTCCAGAGCAAGCACCACCCCGGCGCGTTCAGCGGTAGAAGCAAGTCGATTACCGGCCTGGATCGTGTTGCGCAGGCCTTCCTCATCCGGTTGTCCGTCCCGATTGCCGGAGAAAATGATGATGTGCTCGATTTGGTTTGCTTTGGCGACTTCGATCAGTTCTTCGATCTGCGGGATCAGGCTGGCGTGGTTTTCCAGGCGGTTCAACCCGGCCTGCATGCCCGGGGCGGCGATGTTGACCAGCTTCAAACCGGCCTGCCGGGCGGCTGCCCAGCGTTCGGGGGGCAGCATTTCGACGCCCTCGAAGCCAATCGTTTTCAGGCGTTGGTAGTAGGTAATTGGATCATCGCTTTCACGGTAGAAACACCAATCAGGGACACTTTGTTTGAGAGGGGACATGGTCACTCCTTGGATACGATAGCCGTTAGACGGTATAAAGTATACAGTAGGAAGACCGGCGTAGGTAGGGAATTGGTTAAAGAAAAAAGCCCGGCTGTTGGAAGCGCCGGGCAAGGGGTCAAATTGGTTTTACTGTGGGATGGACCAGTCGTCACCGACCACGATCTCGATGTCCACTGTGCTGTTGGGATCGTAGCGGCTGAAGATTTTGTTCTTCTGGATGCCCATCGTGTCGACCAGGAACTGCACGGTGTAAGGATTGCCGGTGTAGTCGATGATCTTGGTATAGGGCACCAGATCGGCATTGCCCACCAGGGTGACATTGATGCCCTGGGACTTGAGATATTCTTCGGTGGTGCCCGCCAGGCCGGAGGTGGCGGTGCCGTTGTAAACAGCAACGGAGGCATTTTCCTCGGCGATCAGTTGAGGGGTATCGACGCCCAAGATCACGGCGCTGGTAGCAGCCTGAGTGGTGAAGATGTCATCCCGCAGGATGCGGATATTTTCGGTGATTGGCTTGAGCACCTGTTGCGTGCCGTCTGGGGAGGTGTCCAGGGTGACCATGTCCGGTGGGGCGATCACGCCGTGCTTGATATTGTTGACATCGATCTGTTTGGCGAGCAGGCCCAATTGGAGGATTTGGTCGTAGGTCATGTTGGTGCGGATGCCGCTGGACAGGTTGGCGAAAATGGTCGGCCCGTTGGTGGTGACGTGCAGGAAAACGTCGGGGCGCAAAAGCTGGTTGCGGATGCCGAAAATGACCTGCTGCTGGCGCTGGGCACGGTCGAAGTCACCGCCTTCGGTATAGCGAGCGCGGGCATAAGCCAGGGCGTGTTCACCATACAGAGTCTGCACGCCAGGGTCGATCCAGGTTGCGCCGTCTTTGCTGATCAGGTCGACCTTGATGCGTTCGGGGACGTCGATCTTGACACCGCCGATCTCGTCGACGAAATCAACAAAGGCCACGAAGTCGATCTGGGCATAGTAATGGATGGTAATGCCGAGGAACTGCTCCACGGTCTTGACGGCCAATCCAGGACCGCCACCGGGCAGACGGTTGGCTTCACCGAGCATGTAAGCCGTGTTGATACGAGCGTGTTCGAAACCCGGAATCTGTACCCACATGTCACGCGGGATCGATAGCATCCCGGCGGTTTTGGTCTGTGGGTCAATGGTGAAGACGATCATGGTGTCGGTACGAGGGGGGCCTTCACCGGCGCGCCAGTCGTGATAGTCCAGACCCATGATCAGGATGTTGACCCGGCTGCTGCCGTCCCATTCGGCCAGTTGGACATCTGCGGCGGGTTGAGCCTGTACGCTTACGTCAGGGGTAATGGTTGGTTCATTGGGGTTTGCGTTGGGATCTGGAGTAGCGGTGGCGATATCCGGTCCGCTTCCCCCGGTGAGTTGATTGGCCGCCTGGACGGTATCTTTCACAAAACTAAATACCAATACGGCGGTGATCCCCGCGGCAATGAAGAAAGCAATCAGCAGGCCGCGAAATACCCAAGGAGATTGTCTTCTTGATCTGCGGCGTCTGTTCTTGCGTCTATTTTGCTGTACGTTATCCATAGTTCTCCATTATATGGTCAATTTTTACCATATGCAAGCGCAGATTATATCATGGTGGGGGCCTGTGCGTGCATAAGGAAAAGATTAGTACTTACGGGGCACCGAAACAAATGTGCGATTTTTGGGCTTTAAGTACGTTTTAGATAGTGCAATTTAGGTGCCAAAGGAAGCGGTTAGCCGTCAGCAATTTGCTCTCAGCGGTTGGCTATTTTTCATTTCCTCGGCGGCTTCAGCCGCCTGCAACATTTTCTGCATCTAATAGTGTAAACATAAAGTCGGTGCAGCTTTAGCTGCCCGACTCTCTAGTGTTGACAAATTATCTCATTTCACCCAATTGCCGCACCAAATCCCATAAAATTGGGTAAAATGTTCTGGCGCTATTTACCAACTGTAAACTATCGGCGGCATACTGCTTACTACATACTGCTAACTACATACTGTATACTAAAAACCATGTCACTGATCACTGCATCCAACCTGAGTAAATCCTTCGGCTCGGAAGACCTGTTCTCCGGGCTGACTTTCAGCATTCCACCGCGGGCGCGCGTTGCGATTGTGGGGGCGAACGGGATCGGCAAGACCACACTACTGCGCATTCTGGTGGGGGAGGACACAGCGACTTCCGGGGATGTGGCTTTTGCCAAGGGCATCTCGATCGGTTACCTGCCGCAGGAATCGAGCTTCGAGGCCGAACACAGCTTGTGGCAGGAATGCCTGGATGCCTTCGCCGATTTGCGCGCCGAAGAAACGCGCCTGGCTGAGATGGAAGCCGCCTTGAGTGCCGACCCCGAGAACGAAGACTTGCTCGAAAATTACGGGCGCGTGCAGGCCG
>JBNKDB010000521.1:0-4325 GCA_050288045.1 Anaerolineales bacterium
GTCGTTGACGTCGAAGGCTACCCGGTTGCGGCGCGCCTTTTCAGCGATCCGGGATAACTCCTCATCGCTGATCATTTGCATGTGGCGTTCAGGAGCGCCATAAGGCATATGTGGCGTGTGAAAAGGATGGGCGATGACGGCAACAAAAGGCACCTCCAGAGCGTAGTCCAGAAAGGATAGGTAATGCTCGGCGATGACGCGGGGATCATCAGCAGCCAGATCGGCCACACCCGGCAGGTGGAAATGGCTGCACGCCGCCATCACAAAATCGAGTTGCACAGCATAGTCCGCATCGATACAGATCGTACCCGGGGTGATCACATCTACCTCACAGCTAAACAGCACACGTACCCTGGTCGATATCCGTTTAACTTCTTCACGCAGAGCAACGATCATCGCCGGACCACAGTGGGCATAATCAGGCAGAGCGTACGGCGGGAACTGGGCAAAATGATCGCAGAAGGCTATGGTTTCGATCCCCATCGCAGCAGCGCGCTGGAGGATGTTGAAGGGATGCGCACCATTTTTATCTTTGGCGCAGGGGGAATGGTAAGAGTGGACGTGAAAATCGTGCCGAAAGACAGAAGCCATGCTGCTATTTGAAATCGGGGAAACGTTTCTGAACCAGCTTCCGAAAGGCCGCTTCCTGTTCCGGTGAATCGAAAACCCGGCGCGGCAAGAACTGAATCGTATTGCGATTGGCGGCATACACGAACAGATAATACGAGCGGGTGACGATCACGCGTTGGAACTGGCTCCAAGTCAATTTGGTTTGAGAATGCTTATTCCTGATCACAATCTCCCGTTCCCCTACCTGCCAGGTTGCCGTAGCGCTCAGGCGCTGGTCATTTTGCACCCGTCGCCCGATCAGCGAGGGGCTGTAAAAGAAAATGAAAAACAGATAGATGATGAACAAGAGCGGCAGGTAGTAGAAGTAAGACGGGTAACGGTCGAAGCCAAAGACCAGCATAGTGTAGACACCGTAAACGAAAATACCGCCAAAGACCAGCAACATAAACCAGGTATTACGCTGCCGGAAATAATAGGCGCGCAGCGTCTTGACGTAATCTTGTTTGGTCGGGGTGAAAGTCAGGGTAAGGGATTTAGGCATAATGTGTAGAATCCAATCGTTAGTTTCCATGAACGCGCTGGCGTTCAGTTTCCAGCTCGGCCAGGATTGCGTCGAGTTGTTCAGGGTCATCGTAAAAAGTATTCAAAGCCAATACAAACGCTTGTGCATCGACTGTACCACCCAGATTGGTGATGGACGGTTGCACAACCCTATCCACCTCCCCAATCAGATTCCAGCCTTGCTCGGCTTCCGGGAAGAGCGCCGGGACGTCGATTTGCGGGTTCACGGGCAGAATTCCAGCGCTGGGTGGGAACTGCTGCATTATCGCCGTTTGGCCTTCTTGAGATACCAGGAAACTCAGCAAATCGACCGCAGCCTGGGGATGCTCGGTACCCGCAGACACAGCAAAGCCAAACACCTGCACATCCTCACCGACCGGGATTTCGGGATCGACTTCCGGGAAGGGAAAGAAAGCAATCAATTCTCGCAATTCGGGGAGCTCCCCCCCGAACTCGGTCGAATCGGCCAGCGTCATCCCAGCAGAACCACCCGTTACCTGATAAAAGCGAGCGGGTAAATCGCGGTCGGTGGCAAAATAGTCGGCGGCGATCAATGCCCCCCAGGTCTCAAAAACTTCGCGTACCCGAGGATCATCGTATGGAATTTGGCCCGCCACGAACTGGCGATGGAATTCCGGTCCATGCAAGCGCAAGACCAGGTAATCGAGCCAAAGCGTCCGATTGTAAATATCATCGGGGTGATCGGCAATTGGCGTAATTCCTTTTTCGGCCAGGGTTCTAGCAACGTCGAGGAAATCGCTCCACGTCCGGGGAGGCGCAAGCTCGTTTTCTTCAAATAGGCGGAGGTTGTAATAAACCGCAGTCCAGCTATGGGCGACCGGCAGATAATATTGTTTGCCATCCCACTGCCCCATTGCCAAGAAGTTCGCAGAGAAGTTATCTTCCTGATTGGTTTGTAAGCTCATGTCGCTGAGATCGAGCAATGCTCCCTCCTCAACCAGCGTGCCTATAAACTGGGTCAACGGCAATGAAATCACATCCGGTGGCTTTTCAGCGTTTAGCAAGTTCTGAAAGTCATTCATCCGGTAGGATTCAACCGTCACGCGCACATTGGGATGTTCTGCTTCATAAAGATCGAGCAAAGCCTGTTCGCTCTCATTCTCACCCCCGCCGTAGAAGAAGGTTGCATAGGTCAGTTCAACGGGTTCAGTTAGCGCATCCGGTTGATTCGCCCGGCAACCGACTATGGCGACCACAACCAGCAGGATACAACCGAACACATCATAGGGCTTTACTTGCACAGAAACTCCTTCTCAACGTTTGCCGGAATTTAAATACCCAGGAGAACTTCTCACCAGCATATTTTACCGCTATCTGAAAAAGAGGTGCACATTCAAGCTACTGAAGGATACTCGATTTACGATTGACAATGGCCCCCCACGCACAATTTCGATCTACTCAGGCGCTTTGTCCTCAAGGTCCTGGGTGGAATTCTTTCGTTCCAGCAAAGCCCAGATCACTTCTTCCAGTTCTCTGCGGCCAAGCGTATCGATCTCTAAGAGATTTAAAAATATCCCAATCACATGTTCTGTGGATAATGCATCGAAAACCCCCATCTCAATCATATCAATGATTTTTTGTTTGTGGTCGATCATGTTGGCTCGATGAATTTTTCGAAGAATTACTCAGAACGCAGGTGGCCGGTAGCCTTTCCATATTTCGCCAATACTTTGGGATCATCCAAGATAAACATCACCGGAAATTGGCCGAAAAGAATAATGTCGCCGGAATGCAATACAACCTTCTCTACGCGCTGATTGTTGACGAAGGTTCCCAGGGTCGATCCGGTATCATACAAAACGAAGCTCTCATCTTCAAACGCGATCCTGGCATGTTGCCGCGAAACACTTAGGTCATTGATCACACAATCGTTGGTAAGCTTACGTCCGATGGAAATCGTTTCCCGACTCAGCGGGAACACCCCCCTGTCGATAATCAAGCAGGCGTTGGTAAACTTATCCATTCGTAGCTTGCGGCGGTTTTCTGTCATGGGCCTACTACTTTACACAGATATCAAGACGATATTATAACAGGGTATAACATTAATACCACCCCTGCCAAGCGTACTAACCAACAAAAATGCTGCGGAACCTAAGGCAACTGCTTGACTACCGCCAACACAGCGCCATCCACCTGCACGGTATATACGATCGGTGCGTCAACGAAAAGCACTTCATGATAGTTAAAGCGCGACATGAGCAAAGCATAATCATAATCATAATCGTCGCTACCTTCCATCAGGTAGCGTTCATGAACGGCTGCCAGGTCTGGGCGGGCGTACGTTCGAAAAACCGTCTGTGGGCCAAACACGTTCACGCTGGCATCCGGCGGCACATGCTCATTCAAATATTCAATTGCATCTTTATAAGCCGTCACCCAATAATCCAACTCATATCGACCCGCAGCACCGTCTACCCCACCTACAAAACTATTGTAATAAATATATTGATACGGATGCAGTCTGACGCCCCAGAATACACCCGGTAGCACCACCAGGGCAATCACAAGGCTCTTGAGCGTAGGCGTCGATAATCGTGACAACACAGCTTTTAAGGCCAACCCAGCGAACACAAACACGGGCGGCACAATGAAAAGGAATTGCCGGAAATTATCATAGACCGTGACCTGTAAAATAGGTACCAACACGAAGGGCACAGAGAACCACAAAGCTAACACGATTACCATGGCCCGATCCAACATCCTACGCACAGCCTGAACCACGGCCACCAAAATTCCCACCAGGAAAAGCACGACCACCGGTTCGGTAAATTGAATGGACATCAACTTGCCCAGATATTCCGGCGGCAGTTGAGTGGGTGGATACAATTGCCCATTGAACAGCACATCCAATTGAGTGGGATAATCAGCCAATACCGTCAACGCTTCGTAGTAATGGGAGAATGGGGCAGCCCACAGATAGGGCCATACAGCAACCATTATTGCATAGGCAATACCGGCATACGCCACCAAAGCCGGGAGCGCCCGCCACCTGGCTTTGAACAAGAAATAAAGCGCTACCAAACCACCGGCTGCAAAGCCGTAGGCACGCACCCCGACACACAAGCCGAACACGATCCCTGCGAACCAAATTTCCTTGGGAATATATCTATACAGCCATTGGAACGCAGATTTAAGGACACCAACAACCGTGTGCTCGAAAATTGGCAAAGAGT
>JBNKDB010000522.1:0-4573 GCA_050288045.1 Anaerolineales bacterium
GAATTGGGGATACTCGAACTCGCCAAGCGCGCCGGAATCGGTGTGCAAGATGGCGAACATGGTGGGGGTCGCTTCACCCATTTCGATCTCAACGGCTACGTTTTGCGATACACCGGTTTCCAATTCTGTATAACCAATCACATCGCCGGGTTCGCCGTCCTTCATCTTATGGATGGCCAACCAGCTTATGGATGGGGTTTCTACACGCGCGACTACGATCTTTCCATCACGGGCATCTTGCGGGCTGACGGAGATCTTGAAGCCCCCGGTGGATACCTGTTCGTAAACCGCGTCGCCTTGATTGGAAACAGGCGCGCTGGTCTCTTTGCAGGCTGCTAAGAATAATCCGAAGATGGCGAGTATGGTGATTAGAATAACGATTTTTTTGTGCATGAACGGTCTCCCTTGGCCGAGTTTATGCTGGTAATGCATTCATTATATACCACCTTGCGCCGGGTTTGAAATAGGATAGGAATACGTTTTTGATAGTTCCAATTTAAAGAACACGGCGGATGGGCGTTGATCCATCCGCCGTGTTGCAGTTGCAATTTATCTGTAAAAAGCTAGCCTATCCTTCCATTACCAGGGCGGGGTAATCCTGACCAACGGCGTTCTGGGGAGTAGCGCCCAGGTATTCGACCAGTTCGCGTACCAGGCTGGCTTTCAATTCAGCGTCGTTGCGGCTCCAGGTGCGGCTTTTGACTTCCAGGAAGTGGCCCAACTCGGGTTCTTCGACGGTATCGATATTGACGTAGAATTCCACGCCTTCGTATTTGACCAGCCAGCGCAGGCGATCCTTCTTAATGAAGAGTTCGTCGGAAGGCTTGAAGTATTCCCGGTAGAAGCGCGGTGTGTGCAGCGAAGGAGCCAGGAAACGGCTGCGGGAGAGCAGCACGTCGCTGGGAAGTTCGTGCGGTGGGGACTCTTCTTCGGATTCTCCGACCAGGGTCAGGCGGTAGCGGACGTCACTGATCTCGCCGTCCTCATCGAGCATTTCATCTTCCCGGATGCGTAGCTGGCCCTGGCGGGGGTCGTCGAAAGTGAAATAGGTATCGTATTCACGGTAGTGTCGGAAGTATACGGTTTCCAGTTGATTGACTTTCTCGATCATCGGCTGGGGATCGTCGATGCAGACTTTGATCTGCACTTCGAAGCTCTCACCCTCAGTCGCCCCACCAATGGCGATCAGTTTAGAGAAGACCGATTGTTCGCGTTCCAGCAGGAAAACGTCGATCTTCTGGGCATATTCCTGTGCGGCTTCCATCAGGGCGCGCTCATCCAGGGTGAGCAGTTCACGGTCGCGCATCAGCCATTGGCCGTTGACCATTACGTCGCTCACATCTGTGGACTTGGCGGCATAGATCAACTGCGAGTATATGCCATCGGGATCGCGGCGGAAATGCGGGTAGTTGTGGACGGTATCGATCTCCACCAGGATCAGGTCGGCGCGTTTGCCCACTTCCAGCGAGCCGGTGATCTTACCCATATGCATCGCTTCAGCACCCAGGCGGGTTGCCATGTTGAGCACGATGCGCGCCGGGAGCGCGGTCGGATCGCTGGTTTTGAGCTTGGCAAGGAAAGCTGCCAGGCGGATTTCCTCGAACATATCCAGGTCGTTGTTGGAAGCCGGGCCATCGGTGCCAATGCCCACATTCAACCCCACGTTGAGCATTTCCTGAACCGGCGCCGCGCCGGAAGCCAGCTTCATATTAGAGGATGGGTTGTGGGCCACACCTGCCCCATGGTGCAGTAAGGTGTGCATTTCGCCGCGGTCGATGTGTACGCAGTGGGCGGCCAACACCTTGGCGTCGAACAGATGCTGTTTCTTGACGTAAGGAATAACCGGCATGTCCTCGGCGGCGCGCATATCGTCGACTTCTTTTTGGGTTTCCGCCAGATGGGTGTGCAGCGGCACGTCGAATTCTTTGGCCAGGGCAGCGGTCTCTTGCAGGATTTCTTCCGTGCAGGTGTAGGGCGCGTGTGGGGCGATACCGGGCACGATCAGCGGGTGATCTTTCCAGCGCTCGATAAAGCCGCGCGAGTATTCCATAGCCTCTTCGTAGGACTGGGCGTCTGGGGTGGGGAACTTGAGCACAGTTTCGGCGCACAGAGCGCGCAGTCCGGCTTCGGCGGTGGCTTTAGCCACGTCTTCTTCGAAGTAGTACATATCGGCGAAGCAGGTGATCCCGGAGCGGATGAACTCGGCGCAGCCCAGCAGTGTGCCCAGGCGTACGAATTCCGGTGAAACGTATTCGCGCTCGACCGGCATCATGTAGCCCAACAACCAGACGTCCAGGCGCAGGTCATCGGCCAGGCCGCGCAGCAGCGTCATCGGGATGTGGGTGTGGGCGTTGACCAGGCCGGGCATCAGTACCTTACCGGCGCAGTCTACGGTTTCATCCGCAGTATAGGCTGCGATGATTTCTGCTTCCGGGCCAACGGCAACGATGCTGTCGTCCTTGACGGCCAGCGCGCCGCGATCATATTGTTGGAACTCGGCGTCCATGGTGAGGACTAAGGCATTGGTAAAAATTGTGTCAACTTTTTGGGGCATAGGTACCTCGGTTGGAGTAGTGGAAAGTTCTTTGATTTTCTTGAGCAAATCGTAAAGCGATTTGCCGGTGTCTGTTGAATATGTAAAATTAGACCGGGTGCAAAGCCCGGCCGTGTGGTTGAGGGTAAGAATTGTCTTACCATTATATGCTTTTTTGCGCGGATGTCAAAACCCTTTAAGGTGTCTGACAACTAAACAATACGGCAATTTCCTGGAGCACGGCTTCCCGATCGGCGGAAGCAGGAGCATGGACGGCAATATCGTTCCAGACATCGCACAGCATGCGTTGCATTGCCGGGGCAGTATTGATCTTCGCTGCTTGCTGGGTCAGGTCTAAAGCCCGCTCGTATTGGCCGGTGTAGGCGTAGCCCTGGATGTAAGGCATCAGTTCGGAAGCGTGGTTGGGTTCAGTGTCTAGCTGGAAAGCGGACTCGGCGAGGCGGACTACTTTGTCCCAATCCCCGAATTGGCGCGCCAGATCGGCTTTTTGGAAGTAATAGCACCATCCCATTTCCGGCGTTATCCCAAAGACCTCTTTAGGCGAAAGGGTTGTGGCTTGGGATTCGCCGGTGATCGGATCGATGGTAGCGATTGGCAGGGCTTGTTGGAGCAGGTCGGGTAATCTGTGCAGGTTGACATCGTAGGTGGGGTGCACGACGCGCAAACACTGGGTTGGGTTGTAATAGACCAATAATACCCGGTCGGTCGAGCCGGAAAAGCGCAAGCTGTGGGTATTGTAGGTGATCGGCAATCCTTTCTCTAGCGCCGGGATGGCTTTGCCCAGGCGGGTATCCAGATAGAGAACGTGATAGCGGTCGGTGGGCGAATCGGGAGCGTAGATCATGTTCAGGGGGGCGCTCAAGGAATCATCTTTATTATGGGCAATCGGTAGTTCGACGGTTAGCAAGGTGGTGTCCGGCTCTAAACCTGGGACGCGCCAGCTCAACTGCTCGAAGAAATCGGCCTGCAATTGCCAGTCTTGCTGGTAGGCGACGGCTGTTTGGAAATCTGCGCCTATCGACAACCCGGCGACAACCGCGACCAGCAGCGTCCAAACTATCCGCCAGCGCACGACGGCTTCAAGTAGCGCAACCGCGAACAGGGCGGCACCCAACGCCAATGCCAGCGTGAGACGGTCGCCGGGGAAGGCCAG
The DNA here is from genome assembly GCA_050288045.1 of Anaerolineales bacterium. Lineage (GTDB taxonomy): Bacteria > Chloroflexota > Anaerolineae > Anaerolineales > UBA11579 > JAFGRA01. Next base: position 3,708 of record JBNKDB010000522.1, read on the forward strand.
CTTGATCTCCAGCCCGGTGAGCCAGGCGGGGAGACCGCCGACCACAAGCGCCGCCGCCCCAAGCAGCAGCGCCTGTCCGGTGGCTTTGCGTTTTTCTGGGGCAATAGTTACCAGGCTGGCGAAGGCCAGCACCGCACCACTGCCGGCCAAAGCCAGGAACAGCACGGTTTGGCGCTTCCCGAAATTGCGCAGGACTAGAATATCGACGGCATTGACCCAAATCGCTATCCCGGCTTGATAGATATCGTTAAGCATGGTTGTCGCGGTTTGCTTGAATGTTTCCCAGGGCGTGGCAGAAAGCCTATCCAGGAGGGTGATGTCGTAATTGGCGGTCTTGGAGACTTGATAGCGCCAAATAAACACAGCGATCAGCACGGCCAGGTAGGGCAGCCAGGCGCGCAGTGTCTTCCCCAGGCGTTGGCGCGGGACTTGTTGCTGCTCGGAGAGCGCCATCCATAAGATCAGCGGGCGCAGCAGTTCCAGGCCGTAGAAATATTCACTGGTAAGCATCGCCAGGATGTTGCTGGCAAGTGCCAGGAGCGTGTAGGGCCAGTGGCGTTGCGGATTGCGGATTGCGGCGACCATTGCACCCATGGAAAGGAAAAACAGCGCCAAAGGGAAGACATGGCGACTGCTGTTCACGGCGACGAATTGATGGGTGTAAGCGGGATAGACGCAGATCAGCAGGGTGACGGCGATATTGCGTGCCTTGCTGTTTGGCCAGAGCTGGTTCAAAAACCACCAGGCTGCCAGCCCGGACAGCCAGCGTGCAGTCAGTGTGAAGGTCTGCCAACCAATCGGGTTTTCCCCGAAGAGCAGCGAACCCAGCCACAACACTTCCCCGGAGAGTGGGCGGTGGGCCTGGT
>JBNKDB010000523.1:0-3375 GCA_050288045.1 Anaerolineales bacterium
AGATCAAGACGCGCAAGTCGAGTACCAATGGCAAGAGTAAATCGGATGTAACCGTGCTGGATCGCCTGCCGCAGCCGCCGAGCTATGGCCCGCGCGTGGTCAGGGACATGCCGCTGGAGATCATCTTCCAACACCTTTTCAAGAATGAGTTGTTCCGCCTGTCGTGGGGCGCCAAGAACGCCCACGGTGAGGAATGGGAACGCTTGCAGGCCGAGTTCGAGGAACGTCTGGCGCGTATGAAAAAGGTTGCCTTGCAAACCGGTTGGCTGAAACCGCAAGCCGTGTACGGCTACTGGCCGGTCCAGTCGACGGGTGATAACCTGATTGTGTATGCGCCTGAATCTGTAGAGGTTGGCAACCCGGCAGAATTACTGCGCTTCAGCTTCCCGCGCCAGCCCGGTGGCGAAAACCTGTGTCTGGCCGATTATTTCGCACCGGCCGATTCCGGCAAGATCGACGTGGTCGCCTTACAGGTGGTCACCGTGGGGGCGCAAGCCAGCGCCCGTTTCGAGCAGTTGCAGGGCGAGGGCGATTATTCCGAGGCTTACTTCACGCACGGCCTGGCGGTGCAGACCGCCGAAGCTACCGCCGAATACCTGCACCGACATATCCGGCGTGAATTGGGCCTGGCGGAGGAACGCGGCAAGCGTTACTCGTGGGGCTACCCGGCCATCCCCGACCTGGACGATCATCAGAAGGTGTTCGAGTTATTGCCGGTGGAAGCGGAGTTGGGCATGTCGCTCACCGCCGCTTACCAGCTCGTGCCGGAGCAGTCCACTGCCGCGATCATCGTCCATCACCCTGAGGCCAAATATTATAGTGTCGGTGAAAGCCGCGTGGCGCAGTTGTTGAAAAATTAGGGATGCATGTGGTGGTGCTCTGATCGAAACCTCAAAGCACACATCTGATATCGTCACAACAGGTAGGGGAGGGTGTAGAACGTCAGAATCGGTTCTACGTTCTACACCCTCTCCTACAAACCAACGACTGCATGGGGTGTGTATGTGCTAGGCAAAAAATGAGAGCACTCCCCAAAACGAATTAAAATAGACTCTGGTTTTGAATTGTAGGTAATCATCGTAATGGGGCATCGGTTTCGTCAAATATCCCCACGAGGAAGGAAAATCCATGAAGTCGATTTACATCTATTATCCTGAACCCAATGAGATCGCCATCGGTGAGGAAAAGATCTCTGCGCCAGGCCCGGGAGAAGTGCTCTGTAAGGCCGAGAAATCGCTGATCAGCACCGGCACCGAAACCTTTTGCCTGCGTGGGGAAAGCGATCCCGGCACCAATTGGGCCGCCTGGGTGAAATTTCCCTTCCGGCCGGGCTACAGCATGGTTGGCCGTGTGATCGACGTTGGTGAAGGTGTAGATGAGCTTGAGGTTGGCGACCGGGTCTTTGCCTGGCAAACTCACCAGCAAGTTTACAAACTCAAACCCGAGCAAGCCCAGCGCGTCCCGGATGATATTTCCGCGGAGCAAGCCGCCTGGCTGGCAATTGCGCTGATCACCCAGGTGGGCGTACGCCGTGCCCGCCTTGAAATGGGTGAAACCGTCGGCGTGGTCGGTTTGGGAATTTTAGGCCAATTGGTCGTGCAGTACCTGCATCTGGTTGGGGCACGCCGCATCATTGCCATCGACCCCTACCAGACATCGGTGGATGCCGCCAAAGCGCACGGCGCGACGCATGCCTTGAACCTGGCAGTGGATGAAGCCTTGCCCGCCATCCGCGAGATCACGGACGGCCAAATGCTGGACGTGGTCTTTGACGTTACCGGGCACGCCGAGGTGTTCCCGGATTGTATGCCCTTGCTGCGCACGCAGGGCCGCCTGCTGCTTTTGGGGGATTCGCCCACGCCTTCCCGGCAACACCTGGGACCGGGAGTGGTCAGCGATGCCTTGACGATCATTGGGTCACACGCCGGTACGGTGCCCGATCATCCTTCGGCTTTCGCGCCCTGGGGACGGGATCAGATCGGCGAGTTGTTCCTGGATTATTTACGTCAAGAGCGTATGACCGTGGTCGATCTGATCACGCACCGTTATAACCCGTTGGAAGCCCCAAAAGTGTATGCCGGTCTGGAAAGAGACCGCTCACAAACGTTGGGTGTGATCTTTGATTGGGAGTTGCTGTAATGGATGAATATCGTCAGGCCAATCAGGCGCTGTGGGACGAGTGGACGGATATCCACGCGGAGTCCAAATACTATGATCTGGAAAGCTTCATGGCCGGAAAATCTTCGCTGAAAGCATTGGATATTGTGGAAGTTGGCGCGGTCGCAGGCAAGACCCTGCTGCATTTGCAGTGCCATTTTGGTATGGACACGCTGTCGTGGGCGCGCCTGGGTGCGCAAGCCACCGGCGTAGACTTCTCTGAAAAAGCGATCACGCTGGCGCGGCGTTTGAATACCGAATTGGGCCTGGACGCTGAATTCGTGTGTTCGGACGTTTATGAACTGCCGGATAACCTGGACGGCCAGTTCGACATTGTGTATACCTCCGAAGGGGTGTTGGCCTGGCTGCGCGACCTGCCGCGCTGGGGCCAGGTGATCGCCCACTTCCTCAAGCCCGGCGGCACGTTCTATATCCGCGAGATCCACCCCTTTGGGCAGATCTTCGACGACCAGATCGAAACCCCGGAACTGCGCGTGGTTTATCCGTATTTTGGTACGGGTGAAGCGCACAAATGGGAGACTCAGGGCACCTACGCTGATTGGAACGCTGATGTAGCCCAACCTTATAACTATCAGTGGACGCATTCGCTGGGTGAGGTGGTCAACGCCTTGCTGGATGCCGAACTGCACCTGGAATTCCTGCACGAATATCCGTTCAGCAGCTACCAGATGTTGGCCTTTATGGAGCAGCGAGAAGATGGCTGGTGGTACCTGCTGGAAAGTTTGCCTGAAATGCCCTTTACCTTCACGATCAAAGCCAGGAAGTAGCTTTGATCCCCGCTGGCTTTTCGGAAGCGCTGCGTTTGATCTATGCTCATTTGACCGATTCGCCGGTTTGTTGGGCGATCACCGGTAGTTTCAATTTCGCTTTACATGGTGCGCCACTCCAACCGGGTGACATCGACTTGCAGTGTGATGAAGCGGGTGCGTACGTGTTGGCGGAAGTCCTGGCCGAATACGTGGTACGCCCGGTCAGTTACCGGGAGAGCCTGGAAAAGGGCATCCGGTCGCATTACGGCAAATTGGATGTGGCAGGTGTGCCGGTCGAGATTATGGGCGCGGTGCAAAAGCGCCTGCCGGACGGTAGTTGGGAAGCGCCGGTGGATGTCGAGCAGTTCAGGGAGTTCATAGAATACGAAGGTATGCATGTGCCGGTGTTGGATTTGGCGTATGAAATCCGGGCGTATCGCATTTTGGG
>JBNKDB010000524.1:0-3977 GCA_050288045.1 Anaerolineales bacterium
TCGTATACTGCACTTAGGCCGACCTGGCAGAGGAAGGGACTCAAAAAATCACATCAATTCCGACACCGGTCGGCGGCGAAGTTTCGCAAAGCCCGGCAAACGGCCGGTTGATGATCAAAAGTTACCTGTTCAGTTAAAGGAGCAAATCATGACAACCATACTCGAACGCGGCATTCTCGCCAGCATCGGCCTACTCTCGGTCACCCGCGACAAGGCCAAAGAAATCGTCGACGAACTGGTCAAAGAGGGCGAAGTCCGCCGGGAAGATGCCAAGAAATTGATCGATAAATTGGTCAAACAGGGTGGGGAAGAACGCGATGCTATGCGCGACCTGGTCAGCAAGGAAGTGGAAAAGACGCTCGACAAGCTCAACCTGGCGACCAAGAAGGACATCGAAGCCCTGGAAAAGAAGCTCGACAAACTCGCCAAAGCCAAGGCGGAATAATTCTTCCGGTGCTGATTGCTTGATGTCAAGCGCGCGGCGCGCCTGGCTGCCCCTGGCCGCGCGCCGCGCCATTGTCGCGTAAGCAGTCAAGTACACTTACCGGAAACATAACAACGATGGTATCCCAATTCCTGCGCACGCCCTTCCGTTCGATGCGCAACCTGCGCCGCTTCCAGACGATTGGCGGCGTCTTCCTCAAGCATGGCTTCGGTTTTTTGTTCGAGAACTTCGGGCCGGAACTGCGCGCCTTGCGGCGCGCCCTCGGCCGCCCGCTTAACCGCAGCGACGAACCGACCATGACAGATGAAGAACTGGCGATCCACTTCCGGCTGGCGCTGGAAGAACTCGGTCCCACCTTTGTCAAACTCGGCCAGGTGCTCTCCACCCGCCCCGACCTGCTGCCGCCCACATTCGTCTTCCAATTGAGCAAACTGCAAGACGCCGTCCCGCCCGACCCCTGGGAAGAAACCGAAAAGATCTTGCTCGAAGAATACGGCCGGGAGCCCGACGAAGTCTTTGCCACCATCGCTCGCCAGCCAATTGCCTCCGCCTCCCTGGCACAGGTCTACAACGCTACCTTGCCCAGCGGCGAAGAAGTCGTCGTCAAGGTGCAGCGCCACGGCATCATTCCCACCATCGACACCGACCTGGAGATCATGCACACGCTGGCAAACATCGCCCAGCCGACCGCGCTTGGCCGGGTATACGACCTGCCCGAGATCGTCGAAGAATTCGGTTACACCCTGCGCAACGAATTGGACTACGAACAGGAAGGCCGCAACGCCGACCGCTTCCGGCGCAATTTCACCGGCGAAGACTACATGTACATTCCCAAGGTCTATTGGGAGTACACCACCCGGCGCGCGCTGGTTTTGGAACGCATCAGCGGCATCAAAATCAACGACCTCGACGCGCTGGATGATAACGGCTACGACCGCAAACGGATCGTATTGAATGCCGCTAACGCCATCATCCAGGAAGTGATGATCGACGGCTTCTTCCACGCCGACCCACACCCCGGCAACTTATACGTCATGCCCAATAATGTGATCGGTGTGATGGATTTCGGCATGGTCGGCCACCTCAAAGACAATGACCGCCGCAACCTGGTTCAGCTTTATATCGCCGCCGTCGAACAAGACATCGATGCCATTATCGACCAGTTCATCCGCATGGGGGCGGCCAGCGTGGATGTAGACCAGGTCAAGCTGGCACGCGATCTCAACCGTCTGCTCAATAATTACTATGGGCGGCCACTGAAAGAGATCCGTGCTGTGGAAGTCATCGAGCAAGTCCAGCCGGTCGTCTTCGAACACCAACTGCACCTGCCCAGCGATTTCTGGTTGTTGGGTAAAACCTTGATGATCATGGAGGGCGTAGGCTTACAACTCGACCCGGACTTCGACATCTTCAAAGTTTCCGAGCCATACGTCAAGCGCCTGGTCTGGCAACTCCTGCTGCCCAACCGGCGCTTCGCCCAGCAGTTGCTGCGCAAGACCACCGATTGGAGCAACCTGTTCGATGAGTTCCCGCGCACCGCCAACCGTTTGATGGAGCAGGCCGAGCGCGGCGAATTCTTCCGCCTGAGCATCAAAGAATTCGAGAACTTGCTCGACCACATCGACCGGCTGGTGACGCGCATTTCGTTAGCCGTACTCGTCGCCGCCCTGATCGTCGGCATCTCGCTGCTCATTCCGGTCTTCTCCGGAGGCATCGGGCAAGGCGTCCTCATCCTGGCTTTCGTGATCGTCGTCAGCCTGGGCTTCTGGCTGCTGCTCACCATGCTGCGGCGCTAATCCCTCTAATATCGCTACAACCGAGAATCAAAGAGAGAGCGGGGAAGGCAGGCCGCTCTCTCTTTGTGAAATACGAACGATGTCGTATGAAGATTACCGGAGAATTATGAAATCGCTAGTAGGCCGGTTGGAATTGGCCGTATAACTGGTCGCGGATGTCGACGACCTGGCGGCGCAGGCGGTCGTCCTGCTCGATCATTTCGGCCACTTTGTCACAGCCGTACATTACAGTAGTGTGGTCACGGCCGCCCAATACGGCTCCGATCTGGGGCAGGGATATTTGGGCTTCTTCACGCAGCAGGTACATGGCTACCTGGCGAGGTAATGCCACCTGGCGGGAACGGTCGCGGGCCAGGATGCGGTCAACGTCTACACCGAACACGCTGGCAACCGTTTCTAATACGCGGGTCGGATCCAGGTCACGGCGTTGGGGCAGCATATCAGCCAGGGCGCTTTCCACCAACTCCATGCTCAATTCCTGGCCACGCAAATCTGAATAAGCCAGGATGCGGTTGAGGGCACCTTCCAGCTCACGGATATTGGTCTGCATGCGTTGGGCGATCAGTTCGAGGATGTCGTTGGGGACAATGCGATCGGCGCGGTCGGCCTTGGCCCGCAAGATTGCCAGGCGGGTTTCAAGATCGGGTGGCTGGATGTCGGCGATCAGGCCCCATTCGAAGCGCGAGCGCAGGCGTTCTTCCAACGTGATCATCGCCTTAGGCGAGCGGTCGGAGGAAATCACGATTTGCTTGTCCTGCCCATGCAGGGTATTGAAGGTGTGGAAGAACTCTTCCTGGGTGGATTCTTTCCCCGCAATGAATTGGATATCATCGATTAGGAGCACGTCACAGCGGCGGTATTTCTCGCGGAAGGCCTGCGTGGTATGCGTGCGGATGGCGTTGATCAAGTCGTTGGTAAATTCTTCAGAGGAGACGTACAGCACGTTGGCCCCCTGCCCAACAATATCGTTACCGATGGCGTGCAGCAAGTGAGTCTTGCCTAACCCAACACCACCATACAGGAACAGCGGGTTGTAGGCCCGGGCAGGATTCTCGGCGACGGCCAGCGAGGCGGCGTGGGCCAGGCGATTGCTGGCGCCAACCACGAAGGTATCAAAACTGTAGCGGGGGTTAAGTGATAATCCCCCCTGCGCCTGGAACGTCTCATCATATGCGGCGCGCACAGGCTTGGTGTTTTCTTCCTTCCGGTTGGTTTCCTGCCAAATGACAAAACGCACTTCCACCGTGCGGTTCATAATATCGCTCAACAACTGCGTCACTGTGCTGGTGAGGCGGCCTTCCAACCAGTCACGGGCGTAGGCGTTTTGAACGCCAATGACGTAAGCGCCGTCCTCATAAGCGACGAATTGTGTATCGCGTACCCAGGTATCATACGTTGCTTTGGGCATTTCCATTTGCAACTGACCCAGGACAGCCTGCCAGGCTTGTGATGCTTCCATGGCTCCTCCAGTAGTTAATAAATTCACGGCAGACTTGGGCTACGAATAATATGAATCTATCTCCCCCGTCGGCTAATTCACAGGGGCCTTTGCGCTACCATTATAAAGATTCGATTGTCTGCTTGGTTAGATGAAGAAGAGTCCGGCTCGCTTATGGACTCTTATGGTGTAGTATGGGCATATTAGAGCACTACACTGTATTCAGGTTGTACTCGTCATTGTATCAGAAGGGTGCCGAGCTATCAATACGTTTGCCCTACGGGAACCTAAAAAAATA
>JBNKDB010000525.1:0-3010 GCA_050288045.1 Anaerolineales bacterium
GATCACTGTCCCAGGCAGGATACCCAGGTCCATCATACGGCGGCGTTCCGGGCCGCGCAAACGCGGCGAGATGTGCATCACTTCGCCTTTTTCACCCGCCTTGAGGACATTCAGGCGGTCGCAAGGATGCGCTTCGATCTCGACGTCATCCTGGACGGGTAACGCTGAGATGTTCGCCGCCACGATGGGTGCCAGGATATGTTCATCACCCCCGGCCCAGAAACGCACCCGGCGCGGGGAATTTTCGATCACGCGCACGGACAAACCAGGGTGTAGTTCTTCAGCCGCCAATTGGGCCGAGATCGCTTCCGGTTCATCTTCCAGGTGCACGATCTGCAAGCGATCCCCGGACTTGAAGGCCGTCAAGGGTTGGCCGCCATGATAGACCATTTCGCCCTCGGCGGTCGGAATTGGGTCGCCGTGGGGATCGTGGGTCGGATTGCCTAACTGGGAGGCCAATTTGTTGACATCTTCCGGCGTCAGGCGGTGTTCGTAATCTTCAGCATGCAGGTGCCAATCCGTCTCGGCGAAGCCGGTCTGTTCGGCCAAATAGCGCTCCCACAGCCGGTGGGCACGAATGACCTGCAAGGCATATTCGTGCCCGGCAGGAGTCAACTCCAGCTTACCGGCATCCATGCCCAATAATTCCTGTTTCTGTAAATCCACAATCAAATCGGCCGCCTGGCTCGTGCTGATATGCAGTTCCCCTGCCAGGCTTTGTAGCGTTGCCTTTTCCCCATGCATATCAGCTTTCTCGATATGCTTGAGGGCATCTTCTGTAATTATCCTGGTCGTCATCCGGCGAGAACGCTGCCACCAACCAATCAAACCCCCGTTCGGCCAGAACAACAGCACCCCCACTACGACCAGGCCCAAACCAATCATCAATGATATTACCGGGTCTGGCATGTTAAACCTCCAAAAAATAAACCAATCTTATACAATATGTTGTATTTGTAAGCAAAAATAATAATTTAGGTATACCAAATTATATTACACAACCCTACTACAATCAAGGGGCAAAAACCTTAAAAATTACCCTTTTCCTCGAGATTGCATTTCCTGAGAAATGGCGTCCATAAACACGCCACTCAATTACCGCCCCTATTAATCGTCACCAGCAGCTTTGCTTGAGTGATACAATTTATTGATGGCATTCACATGCTAAACTCAAATTGAGAACGCAAGGTTATTTTTCAACATAAGATCGGAAAAATCCAAGCAGGACACGTTACAATACAAAGCAGATATTTAAATCAAGGAACCACCTGATTATCAAAATTTTTATGCACAAGGGAGTATGTTATGACAAAAGCTGACATCGGGTTGATTGGCCTGGCCGTAATGGGCCAAAACCTGGTACTGAATATGGACGACCACGGCTTTACCGTCGCCGTTTATAACCGTACTACCTCGAAAGTGGACCACTTCCTGGCAAATGAAGCCAAGGGCACCAAAGTAATTGGCACCCATTCCGAGGAGGAATTGGTCAAATCGCTTAAACGCCCCCGCCGGGTGATGCTGATGATCAAGGCCGGAAAGCCGGTCGACATGAACATCGACACCCTCCTGGAATATATGGAGCCCGGCGACATCATCATTGATGGCGGCAATTCCAACTACGAAGATACCATCCGTCGCACCAAATACGTTGAATCCAAGGGACTGTATTACATCGGCACCGGTGTCTCCGGTGGTGAAGAAGGCGCCCGTTTTGGCCCTTCGATCATGCCCGGTGGTTCCCCCGAAGCCTGGCCACACGTCAAAGATATCTTCCAGAGCATCGCTGCCAAGGTCGAAGACGGCACACCATGCTGTGATTGGGTCGGTGAGGGCGGCGCAGGGCACTTCGTCAAGATGGTGCACAACGGCATCGAATACGGCGACATGCAGTTGATCGCCGAGTCCTACGACCTGCTCAAATCCGTGCTGGGCTTGAGCCACGCCGAAATGCACGACGTGTTCGCCGAGTGGAACCAAGGCAAACTCGATTCCTACCTGATCGAGATCACGCGTGACATCATGGCCTATAAAGACACGGACGGCTCCCCACTGGTGGAAAACATCCTCGATGCTGCCGGGCAAAAAGGCACCGGCCGCTGGACAGCGATCAACGCCCTGAACATGGGTATCCCGCTTACCCTGATTGTCGAAGCCGTACTGGCGCGCTCGCTTTCCGCCCTGAAGGAAGAACGCGTGGCGGCCTCCAAAGTGCTCAACGGCCCCGATGCCAGTTTCGACGGCGACAAGGCCGCCTTCATCGACGACATCCGCCAGGCGCTGTACGCAGCCAAGATCATTTCCTACACCCAGGGCTACATGCTGATGCGCGCCGCCGCCAAGGAATATACCTGGAACCTGAACTACGGTGGCATTGCCCTGATGTGGCGCGGCGGATGTATCATCCGCTCGATCTTCCTGGGCAAGATCCGCGACGCCTACGCCAACAACCCCGAACTGACCAACCTGCTGCTCGATCCCTACTTCGAAAAGGAAGTCGAGGATGCGCAAATGGCCTGGCGGCGGGTGGTCGCCAAGGCCGTCGAACTGGGCATCCCGGTACCGGCTATGTCGAGCGCGCTCTCGTTCTTCGACGGCTACCGTCACGCCCAACTTCCCGCCAACCTGATCCAGGCCCAGCGCGATTACTTCGGCGCCCACACCTACGAGCGTGTCGACAAACCGCGCGATGAGTTCTTCCACACCAATTGGACCGGCGAAGGCGGCGACGTGACCGCCAGTTCGTACGACGCCTGATCCTACTCAGATTTCAAACTGCCGGTGTTGGGCGCAGCCTGGCACCGGCTTTGCTTTTATTTTGCATATAGGTTTCTATGTCTGACAAAACTAACACTCCCCCACTCCCCCTACCCGAACCGCTGCGCGGCAACGAAGCGGGCACTTTCACCGAGCGCTCACACCTGGTACGCATCCCGGACATCGCCCGCCGCATGGTAGCTGAAGGCAATTTTCCACCGGAAATCGAAGCGCGTCTGAACACCCTGATCGA
>JBNKDB010000526.1:0-2589 GCA_050288045.1 Anaerolineales bacterium
ATCTGCCTGGGCCTGATCAATGTCGCATTTCACGCCACCCAGGATATTTACTGAGTAGTTCACACGGTTGCCGGTCAGACCTTCCAGCAAGTCCATGACCGTTTCGCGGTCGCGCCAGCTATACATAAAGAGCGTGTCGAAACCGGCTTCGTGAGCAGCTACCCCCAGCCATAATAGGTGGCTATGAATGCGTTCCAACTCGGCTACCAGCACCCGGATCGCCTGCGCACGCGGTGGAACTTCAACCTCGGCAAGACGTTCTACGCCAAGTGCATAGGCCGTTGCCTGGATGTGGGAGCAAATACCACAGATGCGTTCCAATAAATACAGGTTTTGTACCCAGTTGCGCTCCTCTACCGCCCGTTCGATGCCACGGTGCACGTATCCCAGCCGCACGGTGGCATCGGTCACGATCTCCCCTTCAACCGTGATCTGGAAATGCTCCGGCTCTTTTAAGGCTGGATGCTGTGGGCCAATTGGGACGGTAAAGCGGCGATTAGTTTGTTGATTTTCGTCTACCTGCATGACCTTATTCCTTTTCCAACTGAGCCGGGTCGAAGTCTTTGCGCAGCGGATAAACACCTTCAGGCCAATCGTCAGGCAGGTAGAGTCGCTGCCGTCTGCGCAGTCCATTTATCGTTATGCCGAACATCTCGCTCAGTTCACGCTCGTAGACTTCGGCACTGGGAATGATGTTAGATACAGTTGGCACGGAGCCATCCTCACGTGGGATGCGGAGACGCAGCGTGATCACAGCTTCGGCCACGCAGAAGTGATAAAGCACTTCAAGCTCACCGGCTTCAGGTCCCAGATCACAGCCGGTGATAGCACTGAGATAACCCAGGCGTTTGACTCGCAGCCCAACGGCCATCGGCACCAGGTCAGCCGGTGAAGTTAGAATGACATCCAGGCGATTCGGTTCTGGCCGGTGGGCTTCTGTGAGCCATACCCAGTTCACGAGCAGTTCGCTGGCCAGGGCCAACGCTTCTTCGGTAGTCGTCATCATGATACGATCTCCTCCGGTTCTCGCCCCTGAACGGCAGTTTGATGGTTTGCTGCTGGGCGGTGTTGTTCGGTTAGCAGTTTGACGATCCCATCTATGATCGCTTCAGGGCGAGGCGGACAGCCGGGAATATAGGCATCAACCGGCAGTACCTTATCAATACCTTCCATCACGTTGTAACATCCTTGAAAAACGCCACCCGACAGTGCACATGCCCCAACCGCCACGACGAACTTAGGCTCGTGCATCTGCTCGTAGATACGCAGCAGGCGGTCGCGGGCCTGGCGGGTCACTGCGCCTGTGCAGATCAAAACATCCGCATGGCGAGGGCTTCCCTGGAGCTTGACCCCCAGCCGTTCCAGGTCGTAGCGGGGGGTCAACGTCGCCAGAATCTCGATATCACAGCCGTTACATGACCCGCTGTTGAAGTGGATTGCCCAGGGTGAATTGCAATAGGCCCAGGTCTTGATCTGTGTCAGCACGTCTTGCCAGGCATTATGATTGTCATTACGATCCATGTCTTTTCTCTCCCAATAAGGGATTCCTCATCCTAAAATCAGCGCGATCAATGCCAGCAGCAGTCCGCCCAGATAGATCGCGGAAACGGTGGTCAGTTCGCCGCTGCCCAGAATCAGGACGCCCAGGTGCAGGATGGCGAAAAATAGGGCCACCACAAAAAAGGGGCGATAACCCGGTGCAGCTAAATAAGTAGGCGGCGCTTCACCACTGGAATAGGTGCTTGACTTCCCCGATGTGACCTTCGATGGCCCGGCCAATAATCTTCCCAGGCCGTAGAGAATACCGACCAGCACGATGTAAATTACAAAGGCAACCGGGGGACTTAATAGAATGCTACGCATCTCGAATACCTCTCAACCACCAAGAGACGCCAGCAATGCGGACGCTGCCGGAGCGGTCAGCCAGGCCATCAGGCTCGGCCAGACTCCGATCAGGACAACGGCCAACGCCATCAACGCGAGAGGAATCTGCATTGCTGCCGAGATCGGCATACCGGTATCTACCGGGGTTGACATCTCGCGCCGGTAAACGGCATTGACCAGCGGGGCATAATAAGCCAGCGACAGGACGCTGTTCAGCGCGGCGAAGATGATCAACGCCTCGACCCAGAGGTTATGTGTCTCAAACCCGGCTACAAAAATCTGCCATTTGGACATAAATCCGGCCAGGGGCGGCAAGCCGCCCAATCCCAGTACGGCGATACTGAGCGCCAATCCAACTAACGGATAACGCCGCGCCGCCCCGGATAGGTCATCGACTGTCAGGGGATCGTGATTGCCATTGGCGATGTGGAGCGCATATAACAACGCTCCGGCAGATAGAAAGGCTAACCCTTTCATCAGGCCGTGATTGAACAGGTGGAACAACCCGCCCTGCGCCCCGGCTGCTTCCCCTGCATAAATCGCAATACCTAATCCCAGCAGGATGTATCCCACATGACTCAGGCTGGAATAAGCCAGCAACCGTTTGATCTGCTTCTGCTGCAAAGCCATCAGGTTGCCGACCAGCATATTCAGCGCCCCGAAGCCCATCAGCAGGTCACCCCATGATGGGGTCACACCCATTAG
>JBNKDB010000527.1:0-3318 GCA_050288045.1 Anaerolineales bacterium
ACGACCGCTACTTCCTCGACCGCGTCGTCGACCGCATTGTCGAGCTGGAAGACGGTGCATTAAAGGAATATGCTGGCAATTACAGCGATTACCGCGCCGAAAAATCTAAACGGGAAAAACATAGTTGAGTCCAAGAATCAACCACAAAGACCCGAAGTCACAAAGTTTTTTCTTCGTGTCTTTGTGACTTCGTGGTAAAACAGTTTTAATTTGGACAAGATAGGTAAGAATATTTTTATAAAGCATGTCTATAGGTTGAAAGCGAAAAGTATTAACCGAGATTTAACCTGAAGTGCTTGACTCAACAGGAAGTAGTTCTTATAATTATCACAAGGTTAGTCGAATATGAAAATGGAGAGATCATTGATTAGGAATTGCTTGTGTCTGGGGCGGGGTATGTAACCGCCCACAGTAATTCGATTCTCTGAGACCAGAAATTAGAAACGGTCAAAGACGACGGGCGGCAGCATCCCCGCTTGCATAGTTGAAAATGCAAGGCATGTGGTTTGCACAGCGCCCGTTTTTGTCGTCTATTGGCCGTTTTACGTATTTAAAGGAAACATTCAGGAGAGAATAATGGTACTCGAAACCATCTCAAGAACAACAACCCAGCTACCCCCACTGGTTACCGGTATGGAAGCCGCGGTGGGCAACACCCCCTTGTTCCCACTGCAGCGCATCACGCGTGACATCGCCCCACAGGTCCAGGTTTACGCCAAGGCGGAATGGTTCAATCCTGGCGGCTCGGTCAAGGACCGCCCGGCGCTCAACATCCTGCGCACCGCCCTGGCGAACGGCGACCTGGGCAATGGCAAACGCCTGCTCGATTCGACCTCCGGCAACATGGGCATTGCCTATGCCACCCTGGGGGCGGCCTTCGGTATTCCCGTCACCCTGGCGCTGCCCGCAAACGTCAGCCCAGAGCGCATCAAGATTCTGCGGGCTTTGGGTGCGGAACTGCTGCTCACCGACCCGTTGGAAGGCGTGGATGGTGCCATCGCCAAAGCACACGACCTGGCCGAAACCCAGCCCGACAAATACTTCTACGCCAACCAGTACGACAACGTCGCCAACTGGCAAGCCCATTACCTGAGCACCGGCCCGGAGATCTGGGATCAGACCGCCGGAATGGTCACCCACTTTGTGGCCGGTTTGGGCACCAGCGGCACACTGACCGGCGTCACCCGCTACCTGCACGAGATCAATCCCGACATCGAGAGCATCGCCGTGCAGCCCAGCGCCTCCTTCCACGGCCTGGAAGGGCTGAAGCACATGGCAACCGCCAAGCGCCCCGGCATTTACGACCCCCACATGCACGACCGCGTCGTCCCGGTGGAGACCGAAGACGCCCACGAAATGGTACGCCGCCTGGCGCGTGAAGAAGGGCTGTTCGTTGGGGTTTCATCCGGTGCGGCCGCCGTGGCGGCCTTGCAGGTCGCCGCCGAACTCGACTCTGGTGTGGTCGTCACCGTCTTCCCCGACGGCGGCTACAAATACCTGAGCGCCGATTTCTGGGAGCAAGGCTGATGCAGGTCAAGATCGTTGCCGATGTGTTGAAAGCCATCCACAAACATGGCGAAGCAGCCTACCCCGAAGAAGGTGCCGGACTGATGCTGGGCCGCGTGAACGGTGATGAGCGCGCGGTCTCCGACATCCTCCCCCTGGAGAACTCGCGCGAGGATGAAGCCCGCCACAACCGCTACCTGATCACCGCCGAAGACATGCTGGCCGGTGAAATGGAAGCTGCCCGGCGCGGCCTGGACATCGTCGGTGTGTTCCACTCCCACCCCGACCACCCTAACCAGGCTTCGGAGTTCGACCGGGAATGGGCATTGCCCTTCTTCTCTTATGTGATCACCAGCATCCAGCAGGGCCAGGCTGCCGGTAGCCGTTCCTGGCGTTTGACCGATGACCGCGCTGAGTTCGCAGAAGAACATATCCAGGTCATCGAGACCGTAGAATAAACTAGATAAGTAGCTCGATCCATAAAACGCAGAGTTTCCGCTTTGCGTTTTATAAAGCGAAATTATCGGATAAATCATACCTAAATCATATTGTAATTTTTGGAGGTAAGCAAGATGGCAACATTACGCATTCCGACGCCGCTCCGGCCCTATACCGACGGTGTCAGCGAGATCAATGTGGAAGGCAGCAACGTTAGCGAAGCCTTGAAAGAACTGACCGCCCAATACCCGGCGATTGCCACCCACATCTTCACCGAAGCCGGTGAACTGCGCTCCTTCGTCAACCTCTTCTTGAACGAAGAAGACGTGCGTCACTTGCAGGGCGTGGAAACTGAGATCAAAGCGGATGACCGCCTGATGATCATCCCCAGCATCGCGGGCGGGTAGAAAGGATTGGATGATGACGACCGAGTTGAAGAAAGTAGATCATTCCGCTTTACGCACCAACCAGGCTTTCGTCATCGGCCTGAACGTATTGGCCTTTATCCTGGACCAACCCTGGTTATCCGTAGTTGTGATGGCCGTAATGCTGGTGGGGACGCTGTTCAAACGCCCCGGCTTCGGCCTGCTCTACAAATGGGTTTTCAAACCGCTTGGACTGGTCAAGCCTGACGTCTTGCTGGACAACCCTGAACCACACCGCTTTGCGCAAGGCTTTGGCAGCGTGGTCATGTTGGGAGCTTCGATTGCCTTATTGACCGGAGCGACAGCATTGGGTTGGGGTTTGGTTTGGTTCGTGGTTGCCTTAGCTGCCTTGAACCTGTTCGGCGGGTTCTGTGTGGGTTGTGCGTTTTACTACTGGCTCAACCGGTTGAACGTACCCGGTTTTGCCAAGTCACCACCCGCGGATACCTTCCCCGGCGCGCGCCCTAAAGTGAAAGCGAACCAGCCATGACCGAGTTGCTTGCACGCACGATCTGGACGCTGGCGATTATCAGCCTTGGCCTGGGTCTCTACTGGCTGGCGAGCAAGGCGATCTTGCGCCGCGGCCAGTTAGCCAGCAACCAAATCCCGGATTTCCACAAGGGTACCCCGGCGATCTTGTATTTCACCACCCCGGACTGCGCGCCCTGTAAGACCGTGCAGCGCCCGGCCTTGGAGAAATTGCAATCCCAATTGGGTGCAGATCACTTACAGGTGCTGGAAGTCAACGCCGCCGAGAAGCCCGAAATGGCCCAGGAATGGGGTGTGATGAGCGTCCCCACCACCTTCATCCTCGACCTGGAAGGCCACCCGCTGCACGTCAATCACGGCGTGACCCGCGAAGACAAGCTCCTGCGCCAGCTAAGTGATTTGGTGAAAGGCCAATAGCTGGCAATTTTAGCTACCAATAATACTTGAAAATATAATTTAG
>JBNKDB010000528.1:0-4946 GCA_050288045.1 Anaerolineales bacterium
CTCTGCGGTACCACCAAGGTTTCAGAACTCTTCGACGGTTCAATCCGTACCTATACCGTACAGCCGGAAGACTATGGACTATCACGGGCTGAGCGCAGTGCACTCGCCGGAGGAGATCCTGCGGAAAACGCGAAAATTATAAAAGGAATTCTTGATGGTGAAGCAGGACCCCGACGCGATATCGTCTGCCTCAATGCAGGATTCGCTCTGGCTGCGGCGGTCGGCGTAACCCGAGCCGGTCAGTTGGCGGTGCACCATGGTGTTCATTACAACCACGTTTGTGCTGGCGGGTAAGGAAACCGGCGCGATTTCCAGGGAGCGGCAATCGAGCAGAATGGCTTTTCCGTCTACGCCATTGGCGCTGGCCATCTGGTCCATGATGCCGCAGGGCATTTGCATGAATTTATGTTCGATGTCGACCGCCATCAAAGCTTTATCAGTCTGTGTATAGCTGTCATCATCGAGCAACGCCAGGGCCGCCTCGATGAAGGCTACGCCGATGGCAGCCGAAGAAGACATCCCCGCCCCAATAGGGATATCGCCGCCCAGCACGAGATCGACGCCGGGAAGTTGTTTGCCTTGTTGGCCGAGCAGCCACCAGGCGCCGCGCACATGCTGCGTCCAATGTGGCAAGCTTTTATCTTCTAGTTGGGTGAGGGAAAATGTGGCCGATTCAGCGCCATAGTCGAGCGAGTGGATGTAAATCTGATCATCCGTGCGCTTACCCATGGCGACATATAAGGCGCGGTCGACGGCCAGCGGCATAACGAACCCATCATTGTAGTCGGTGTGTTCGCCGATCAGGTTGGCGCGGCCGGGGGCGCGTATCAGGAAATCGGGGGATGTGCCATACAGACTTTTGTAAGTCTCCAAGACTTTGTCACGTATCATGATGTTCGATCCTGTTCTATTGGGTGAGGGTTAGTGTTTTTAGCCAGGCGCGTGTCTGGCCGGGGTGACGATGGATGATTACCTGTAAATGGGGGTATTGCTTTTCCTGGATGATTCTTTTGAAAGACCAGCGTCTGCGTTTGTAGGTGGTGGCGGCATAATAAAAGAGCGAATCGCGGGTGAAAAATTGATTGTAGATGCTTTCGGTGTTGTTGTTCCACAGCGTTTCTTTAGTAAATGTACGTTTGATGGTGCGCCGCAGCAGCCGCCAGAAGATGATCGGCAGGGGATAGTCGAGCCAGATTAGCGTATCGGCCCGGCTCCAGATCGTGTTTCTTATTTTGCCGTAGTTGCCATCGGTGATCCAGGTAGTTGCGCTTAACGCCTGAACGACGTCCTTCTGGAAAACCTCCAGCGGCGGTTCTTCCCAGTTTGCGCCCCAATGCAGGGCATCCAGTTCGATATGTGGGATACCGAGTACGTTAGCCAACGCAGCAGCCAGGGTAGTCTTACCGCAACCGGTAGTGCCGATAATGGAAATCCGTTGACCGATCTCAGGCATGGTACAGGGTTTCTAATTGTCGCGCGCCAGCACCATCAAGGTGATGTCGTCGAATTGCGGCGCGCCGTTCACAAAGCCGCGTACGCGTTTCAAGATGGCGTCTTGCATTTCGTAGGCCGAGGCACCTTTATTGGCTTCGGCAACAGCGACCAGTTGATCTTCGTCGAAGAATTCTCCGTTTTCATTCTGGGCATCCGGGATTCCGTCGGTGTAAAGCACGAGCATGTCACCAGGATCGAAGGTGATCATTTTGCGATCCCAGAGGGCGTCTTCGTCGATGCCAATAGGCATGCCGGTGCGGATCAGCGCTGCCGAACCACCAGCCTTATTACTCAGGTGCAAGGGCGGGTTGTGCCCGGCGTTGCAATAGGTGAGCGTATCTTTCTCTGGATCGAGGATGCCGTAGAAGACGGTGATGAAGAGATTGGCGCTGGCGTCGCTGAGGATGCGTTCGTTGGCCTCACTGAATACCAGGTCGGGGCGCAACGGATATTCGATGGCATAGGTGCGCAGCAGCGTGCGGCTGAGTGCCATGTAGAGTGCGGCCCCAAAGCCCTTGTCGGCCACGTCGGCGATCAGGATACCCAGGCGACCGCTGGGTAGTGGGATCAGGTCGAAGAAATCCCCGGAAAGACCGCGCGCCGGTTCGAGCGTAACGGCCAACTGCCAGCCGGGCACGTTGGGAAATTCACTGGGCAGGAAACTGGCCTGGATCTGTCCGGCCAGCCGCAACTCCTGGGCCATGCCCTGGTAAGCGAGCGTCTGGGCATAGTCTTCGGCCTGGTCGATAGCAGAAGCGATCTGGTCTGTGAGGGTGTGTACGGCCGGGAAAAGCCGTTCCAGGGCGGACAGGCTCCACGGGCCGATCAGGCTGTGCAGTTCCATGTAGATGCCGCCAACGACACGCGCACCTTCTTCGGCGCTGATCGGAGCCAGGATGATGGCGTTATGGTTGCCATCATTTGGATTCCAGGGTAAGGGTTCATTGAAAAGGTAAGCTTTGGCTTCCTCGAGCACGAAGGCGGTTTCGCTGACGGTTTCAATGTCAATCGTCCAGCCTTCAGGGGCCTGGTAGAGGATTTCATTCGGGGAAAGCCAGATGACGATATTGCCGGAAGGGAACATGCCGGGGATGTGCTCGGACAGGATTTCAGGCAGGGTGGAGGCGTCGGGTGGGGCGTTCAATAAAGCGCGACCGAGTTTTTCGAGCTTTTCCAATTGGCGAGATTGCTGGCGGCTGTGTTCGGCCGAACGGCTGAATTGGCGCGCCAGGTAAGCGACCAGGATCAGCCCACTCATGTAGAACAAAAAGACCCACAAGCCGTATCCGGCATACAGGCTGGAGGCCAGGATGGCGAACGGCTGCGCCAGGGCGGGCAAGACCAGGGCGACCAGGATGAAGCGTAAGACCGGCCCGGATTCGACCCCGGTAAACCTTTTCTGCATGGTAACGGTGTAAATAATGTAGGGAGACCAGAACAGCAGCGCGATAAGGAAAGATACGCCGATACCGACCATGCCCTGGAAGATATTGATCACTTCCAGCTTGTCCAGTGGGATGCTTCCACCAATAGCCCGATATATGAAAAGCCCGAACAGGTATGGTGTGGTGGTTGTGGCAGTATAGATGGATAAGTTGCGGACGCGGTTCCAGCGGGAGGCGGCACTGTTCGCTGAACGCCATTCGCGGATGAACTTTACCAGTTGCAGGCCGATTGGCAGCCACAGCATGGTGGGGCCAAGGATGAATAAACCGGCCCAGATGACCATCGAGTGCAGTGAATCGTCGGTGCTGCCATAGTTGTCAGCATACAGTTCGACGATCATGAAGAAGCTGAGCTGCTCGAAGATGATCAGCAGGATGAACAACAAGACCAGCGTGGACAGTCCGTCTGTGAAGACAGTTGGCGAGGTCTGGAAGACCAGCCAGGTGAGTCCAAGTATAGAAAGCAGCGCGCCGTAGAGCGTGGCAAATACTTCGCCAACGCCAACGGAGCGATTTGGCTCGCTGAAAGATTTAAGCTGCGGCCAGAGCTTTCTTGATAATGCGTAAAGCAGGTCGTAGAACATGGTCTTCTGGTAAATGCCTTGTAAGTGATAAGCCTGTACTAAACTTTCTGGGCATTTACTTCAGAATTATACTTGTTTTGGGAATTTGTGAAAAAGAAAAGCCGCTGGAAATCAGCGGCTTGGATCGTGGTTTGCCTAGGCTTCGACCATTTTGGTGACGATGTCGAAGGATGGCGGGTCTTGCAAGTGTTTCTTGACGGCGCAGAGTTCGGCCGACTTGACCAGCGAAGCGTAGTACTTTTCCGGGAAGTCGGGCGGAACCTGAATTTCTAGCTTGATCTCGCTGATCATACCGGTTAGCGGGTTGGCAATCGGGGTTTGCACGATACGGATACCCTCGGTCGAGATGCCGCGCTGGCGGCAGAAGCCGAGCACGTAAATCCCGGCGCAGGTGCCAATCGAAGAAAGGAAAACTGCAAAAGGTGTGGGGGCAGAACCAGTGCCGCCACCGGCGGGTGGCTGGTCTGTCATGACGGTGTATGGGCCGAAGTGCGCATCGACACGTGCTCCTCCGGGGAAATCGATAATCATTTCCATGTGATGTTATACCTCCTAAGGTATTGCTTGATGTCGCCTGTTATAAACGGCGTCTGGTTTTGTACTGTAGTAGGAATGTGAAAAATAGCATTATTCATTTTACAGCACAGTTATAGACGCAGATCATCGGCTGGAAATTACGAAAAGGGAGGAGTCTCATACAATTTGTTAAAAAACGAATGCCACAAAATTTCAATAATTCGTGGCATTGGTTTGATTTGTACTATTCGTCTTTATTTGAAGTACTTGCCGGGGGCTATTTTCTCAGCAAGGTTTTTACCAGGACATATAAGCCCACCAGGATGATCAGCACGGGCCAGACGTAATTCAGGTAATTGTCCGCTTCGAAACTCAGGAAGAGGCCGAACAGCAGCAAGGGGATGGCCGGGTAGATACCCCATTTCAATCTCCCATCAGCGGTGGGAATCACACTTAGCAACAGGAAGGTCAGCCCCATGCCGAGAAAGAGCAGGCCGTCGGTATCGAAGCCGCGGATTGAGAATTCGTCCAGCACGTCGATCGCGCCCAGCGTGAGCAGCATACCCGCCGGGATGACGGCCCACCACTGGCTGCGATTGTTTAGGAAGATTGTCAGGAAGCTTAGCCCGATACTGCCGAGCACGATCAAGCCGTCATAATTTCCTGCGCCGGGGAAGATCAGGTGGAGGATATTGGAAAGTGCAAGCCCCAGTAAAGCGATCCCCGGGATGAGTACCCACCATTGACTTTTATGGCGGGAATAGAAATAGGTCAGGAAAGCGCCGGCCGCACTAAAGACCACCGCCCAGATTACATTACCGGCATCGCCGGAAAGGATGCCGGTGGTTTGCAGCAAGATCAAGCCGCCGACCAGGATCAGTAAGATCCCGCCCAGCACACGTAAATC
>JBNKDB010000529.1:0-5370 GCA_050288045.1 Anaerolineales bacterium
ATACCGGAAAGAATTGACCGGCGTAATCGTTTCATACAAACCTTCTTCACCACCACCGGGTAAATAATAGGCGTTCAAGATCGTGATCCGGTTCGCTTTTTCTTCCTTGGGCCAGCCATGGTCGCTTTGCAGGATGATCACGGGAGGCTTCTCGGATTCTGCAAGAATAGCATCTACAAATGCGATAATACGCGGGTTCAGGAAACGGATCGAATTGGTATAACCGGTGATCAAATCCGGCTCTTTGGAAATATATTCTCCATCGGGGCTGAAGATATAAGGATCATGTGGAGGAACGATGTGGGCATAGACAAACTTCGGCGAGGCGTACTCAGTAGATACACTTTTCAAGCCTTCGAGGGTGTTGAGAGTTTTATAGTAAATGCGGTTATGGCGCGAGTCGGCAATCACATCGGCAAATCTGTCCTGGAAAAGAACCGAGGAATCCATCACCAGCAGCCCTACCGAAGTTTGCATCACCATCGATTCGAACTCGGTAACATTGCTTAAAATCGATCCCGCACTATCGTCTTGAATCAACACATCAGCATCAATCGTCATCGAGCGGCTGTACCCACTGTCGAAGACGATGATCTCGTAACCGGCATCTTTCAGCAATGTCCAGATGGCTGCGTCCCCAAAAGCTTCATAGTAGGCTTCGTTCTGGGAATCGAGATAGCGCATGTTCAGGGCCGAGGTCATCGAGAGGTGTGTCCACGAATAATTGGTTTGGCTGCAATCAGCCACGTAAAACCCTCGCTCTCTTAAGGCATCGATGAACTCCGAATTATCAAAATCAAAATACGCAGCGAGGATATCCGCCCTTGAATAGCCATCCAGGATAATGTAATAGATGTCTGGCAAGTCTTCGGACGCAGACATTGTCACTGGAGAATCTGCATCGGAGTTGGTGGCCAGATAAGCCGGCGCGACCTGGAGTATGGGGTAGATCAAGAGCACAATGCTGATGATCTTTAATGCATCGGTAATTTTTTCGGGATTCTGTATTTTTTTGAGGATCAACCAAACGGCAAGCACGAATAAAAAGATCCAGATCGGCGCCAGAAAACGGTGCCGGGCGAAAGATTTCAAGGCGTAATAAACATGCCCATAAGAAAAGAATAATCCCAGGAATACAACGCTGACCAGGAAGGCCTTGTGTACATTCTTTATGACCAGCCGGGCAATAAAGTAGACCACGGCAGCCATTAACAGCACCAGCAATAATGGCCGAGGGAGTTCGGTGAGACGGACGAAATTGCGATTGTAGGCAAATAATCCTAGAATCGGGTAAATGGCCAAGCAGAATAAACTTAACAAGAGCGGCATAATTTAAACACCCTAATTGGATTGCAGCCAGGAGAGGTATCCTGGTTTCCTCACAGTATACACTGCAAAAAGTTATCCTTCCTTGTGCCAGAAGGTCATCAAGACCGCAGCCAACAAGGCCAATCCGGCGCCAAAGAGGAAGGGTGCACCGGCCCCAAAACCCTGCCAGCTTCCCACGCCCTGCCACAACACCCCGGCGATCAGCGATGCGGGCAAGTCGAGGATACCCAATACGGCATTGTACGTCCCATAAGCCGTGCCGCGCAAGTTCTCATCCACAATATCGGCGACCATTGCTTTGGTCGTGCCGTAGGTCAGGCCGTAGTAAATACCATACAGCAGATACAACCCCCAAATCTGCCAGGTAGCTCCGGCCAGGCCAAACCCGGCATAGATCAGGGCATACAGCAACCAGCCACCCACCAACAGACGTTTGCGCCCGATCCGGTCGGAGAGCGAACCAGCCGGTGTGGAGACCAGCGTGTATACCACGTTGAAGACCACCAGCGCCCCCAACACACCGGTCACGCTCAAGCCAATATTCTGGGCGCGCAGCACCAGGAAGGCGTCGGACGAGTTGCCCAGATCGAAGATGCCAACGATCAGCATAAAGACCATAAAGCGTTTGCCCAGAGCACGAAAGGCAAATTTGGGCATGGCGTGGGTCTTGGTGGCGGGCACATCGCGCGCCCCAATTGCCAGCGACAGCACGGCCAATACGGCCGGAATCAAACTGAGCAGCACCACCGTGCGGAAAGTATTGGCCCCCAACGCCACCTGGCTGGATTGCGCCAACCAGACCGCCACCAGCGCGAATACCAGCCCCAAAGCCGCCCCGGCGGTATCGGCGGCGCGGTGCAGGCCAAAGGCCAGGCCGCGCGTCTCGGGCTTAACCGAGTCGGCCACCAGCGCATCGCGCGGAGCGGTACGAACGCCCTTCCCCACCCGGTCGGCCCAGCGCACCCCGGCAACCACGCCCCAGCTATTGGCGAAATAGAAGAACGGTTTCGCTAAAGCCGAGATACCATAGCCCGCCACAGCGATCCATTTGCGGCCGCGCAGCCTATCCGAGAGCCAACCGGAGAACAACTTGAGCAGGCTGGCAGTCGATTCGGCCACACCTTCGATAATGCCAATGATGTTGGTACGCACGCCCAACACGTTAGAGAGGAATAATGGCAGGATGTTGATGACCATTTCGCTGGAGATGTCCATGAAGAAACTGGTCAGGCTGACTGCCCAAATATTGCGCGGCAAATCGCGCACAGACACCTTCTTTTCAGGGTCGCTCATAATTTATAGCCTCCCCGCCAGGAAAGGCACCAACATCTCCTGAGGATGCAGGCCGCCGTGGCGGCCGAGCAACGGGTTGGGTTTATCCGCCCACCACAGATAACTATCTCCGTGTGGGACGACGATCAAATCCCCGATCCGGTCTTGCATGCCGGGATGCGGCTTCCCGGGGCCGAACAGACCAGCGTCCAGGGCATAGGCCGCGTCGACGACCTGGAACTGCCCCATCCAGTGCTTTTCGATATATTCGCGCACGGCCTCGGTTTGCCCGGGGCGCACATACAGATAGAACAGACGGTTTTCGCCGGTCGGCTTGAGATGCAGGCGGCGGTCGAGATCCGGGTAAGTGTTGAGTTCGTAATGCGGGTCGACGCGCGTGGTCAACTGGCCGTGGTCGGCGGTCAGGATCACGACCGTATCCTCGCGGGCCTCAGCGCTCAATGAGTTCAAGAAATAATCCTGAAAAGCCTGGGTGAAGTTTTCGAATTCGGCCTGCGGGCGGGGATCGTCCGGGCCGTGCCGGTGGGACAAGCTGTCTACATTGCTCCAATACACCCAGCAATACATTTTCTCTTCGGGGGATTTCTCGAGCAACTGGCGCATACTAATCCACAGATCAGCTGCGGTAGAGAACGAGCGTTTGTTGACGTCGCGGAAGAACATCTCTGATAAGCCCGAATTCATGATCGAGTAGTGCTGGAAAGCATACGTCTTGATGTCATGCGCCGCCAGGTGGGTGCCCATGGTTGGATATGACAGGTAATTCTCGGCATCGAAACCGGCTGTCTTCAGTGCGCCCGCTTCGCTGTGCAGGTACATGGGGGCATGCAGAATCATGTTAGCGATCACGCCATATTCCTTCATCCACATTTCGTAGCCCGTAATGCCATGCTCGGCCGCCGAACGCCCACTCCAAAAGGTAGTGATTGCCGCGCAGGTTGTGCTGGGCGTGATCGAGGTGATCGGGGCCAAGACACCATCCTGGAGCAGAGTTTGCCAGGCCGCCAGGCGTTCGCTTTCCAGCCAGCGCTGCAAACGGTGCAAGGCCAGCGCATCCATCAAGATCAGGATCACGCGGCGCACACCATCACCCAGCGGAGCAATTACGCGGCTGTCCAGCGGCGGCGCGCCCAACGGTGGCGCGCCCAATAACTGGCTTACACCGGAAGGCACATTCATGATCGAAAGCCCGTCATAGTGGGGGTATTGAGAATCGTCACCCAGGTCGAGGCCGGGGATACGATGGTTTTTTAGCTCTGAAAGTAACGCCTCAGTCAGGTCGGGCATCATAGCTCCTTAATTTGTTGATAACGCGTTGTTTGCTTATCTTTAATGCATAAATGCAACAATACAGATTTTTTTAGTATAATACGGACATGGACTCGCCAAATCTGGCCATCCTACAACCAAAATTCGTGGGCTTATTACCGCCAATTACGGGAGGCAAACTCTCTTATGGATCTACCCGTAAGTAAATCTTCCAAGCTAACCGCCTCACAAGGGATATTCTCTGGTCGGCGTTTACGCCAACTCCGTGAATATATTACCGCATATCTGATGATTGCACCCGCAGTTATTTTGATATTCGTTTTCGGTATCTTTCCGGTCGGGTTTGCGCTATACGTCAGCCTGAACAAATGGCGTTTGAAACGCTCTGGGTTGATCGGCCTGGATAACTACACCAAATCGATCGGCAACCTGATCTACGTAGCGCTGTTTGCGCTGGCGCTGGGCGCTCTGGTCGGAGCGATCATCTTCTTGATCCGCACAATCCGCCTGGCGCGCGAGAAAGGCGATAAGCCCTGGTTCCTGGCGATCCCCGGCGCGCTGTATGCCGCCGCGGTGGCCGCCTTTTTCCAATACATTTTCTACCAACTGCCCGAATTCCTGGACATCGCCAATAAGATCGTCGGCAAGGAGAAAACGCGCGAGCTATTCAACACTTTGCTGGTGGAAGCCTTCCGCGCCGAGACCGTGCAGCCCGCCTGGCGGCTATTCTTCTGGTTGTTCATCGCTGCCATCGTGTTCAGCGTGGCAGCCTACTTCTTATGGCGCAACCCGAACAGCCTACTCTACCAGGCGAATTTCGCGTTGGTTGGGTTATCCGCAATAATCAGTGTCGGCCTGTCCATCTATACCTATAATGCCATCCAAGGTGCTTACGCCGTGGCCCTGGAAGAGGGCACCGACCCGGGCATCTGGCCACAATTGCTGACCATCAGCTTTGGAGCAATCTTGCTGGCGCTGGCCTGGTGGCTGTGGAACAATGCCGAAAAAGCCGCCTCCACCTTCACCTTCTGGCTGCGGCTGGTAGCCGCCCTGATCTTGATGGTTGGCGGATGGGCCTTGATCGGTCAACTACCGATGGTGGTTGCCAACAGCGATCCTGACCTATGGACCGGTTTGAAAGTGACCGTTTTTTATTCTTTAGGCACGGTACCGTTCCAACTGTCGATTGCGCTGTTCATCTCAGTGCTGCTCTTCCAACGGCTGCGCGGTTCCGAGATCATGCGCGTGATCTACTTCCTGCCCTACGTTACCCCGGCCGTCGCCAGCGCGGCGATCTACAAACAGCTTTTCTCCAACCGCCCCCAGGCTCCAGTCAACCAGCTTTTGGGCTTATTCGGAATTGGTACCCAGCAATGGCTGCGGGAACCGCGCGGCATATTCACGATGCTTGCACAGGGCATTGGCATCGAGAATATACCCGATTGGATGGCCGGGCCGAGCATGGCGCTGGTTGTGATC
>JBNKDB010000530.1:0-5001 GCA_050288045.1 Anaerolineales bacterium
CTCTTCGATTTTGGTAACGGCAGCGACGGTTTACGAATTTCCCGGCTGGCACCTATCGTCAGGTATCCACAATTAGCGCGCCTGTTGCGGGTAGGATTTGAAGGACTGAAATTCCTGTATGGGTTACGGTTGCCATTTAATTGGTTTGGCGCTTTTGACAAATTGATGGATGCCCGTGACGCTGCGTTTCAAGCCCAATGGGATGCCGACCCCATTCCACCACGCCTGATCAGCCTGCGGGCATTGGCCAGCAATTTGAATACCAAGCCGGTAACCCCGTTTGAATGTAACAAAATTCCAACTTTAGTGATTAACCAAGCATTGGATCAAATGGTTGAACCTGTGGTCACTCAAAGGAATTTTGCTAGGCTGGCTGGTGAGAAGCATTATCTGGAAATTCCCTTTGGGCATTGGTCCAATCAACCCGAGTTTTGGGATTGGATTGTTGAAGAAAGCGATCGATGGTTTCAACGCCATGTAAAAGGATTTGAGGAGTAATTGATGGAAGGTAATCTGGTTCAAACAACAAAGAGAGCACGGAAGGGCGGCGAGGCAGTCGCCATTGGCCTGCTGGCAAACCTCTTGCTGGCCGGGCTAAAAACCAGTATTGGTATCTTGGGGCATAGTCCCGCATTGCTTGCCGATGGGATCAACTCGACCTCGGACGTGGCTTATTACATTGTGGTCAGCATATTTGTGCGGTTGGCTAACAAGCCAGCCGATGATGAGCATCCCTATGGGCACAGCCAATTGGAAAGCATCGGCGCTTTGGTGGTCGGATCGTTTGTGATCACAACCGCGGTGGCCATCTTTTGGGATGCAGTCAATACGATTTATGAATTATCGATTGGGGAAATTAGCTACCAGGGTGCGTCTTCTCTGGCCCTTTGGGCTGCGCTGTTTACCGTATTACTAAAAATCATCCTAACGACATATACCCGCCGGATTGGCCTCCTGACGAAAAATGCCTCGATCACTGCCCTGGCGTATGACCATCGCAATGACATCTTTTCAGCGAGCGCGGCCATGATTGGGATTGCTTTAGGGCGCATGGGACATGCCTGGGTCGATCCGTTGGGTGGGGCTATCGTTTCACTTGTGATCTTACGGACCGGCATTCAGATTTTGCGCGAGTCGACGGCCGACCTGATGGATATTGTGCCTGGGAATACTTTGCGTGAAGAGGTCGAAGAATTACTATCTGTTGATAAACGCATCAGGCAAATTGATGAGTTACAGGCTCATCGATTTGGGCCTTGCTTGTTGATCAATATTACCATTTGTGTGGATGGTACGCTGACTGTCCGGGAGGGCGATCGAATTGCCACCTGGGTAGAAAAAGCATTGATTGATAATATTGATTCCGTTCGCCGGGTGCATGTGCATTATCATCCGTACCCGCACCAGTAATCTATCGATCCATGTATCTCTAACGAACGGACTTGAAGCATTTTGCTCCGAGTCCGTTTTAGTTTATCCGGCAGGTATGTTCTCCATATATCCCTAATTCCTAATTCTTACCTCATAATTTCTTTCCCGCTTTCCTGTACAATCTAGGTGATTTTGCCGCTATTGGCAAACCTTCCCAAAAGAGGTATGATTTTGCACGTTCGGAAGGAGAACCTGTGAAAAAAGAACGCTATCTATTGATCGGCGTGGTTTTGTTTTTGCTGTTGGGTTGCAAACTTAGTACGACGCGTCCCGAAGATCTGATTGATACAGCTACCCCCGTTGGAGAAATCAGCCTGGGGGATGTGGAAATTGATAATCCGGAAGCGACTGCCACAGAAGCCGTTACCCCAACACCCGAAGCAGTCCCTACCGCAACCTTGCTGCCCGGCTCGATTGGCCCGAGCGACTTCCCGGAGAACGTCAACCCGCTGACCGGGATGGTGATGGATGATCCCGGCGTGCTCGACCGCCGTCCGGTGAGTGTGAAGATCAACAACTACCCGCGCAGCAACCGCCCGCAGTGGGGGCTTTCGCTGGCCGACATCGTTTACGAGTTCTATCACAATAACGACCTGCCGCGTTTCCATGCCATCTTCCTCGGTAATGACGCCGAACAAGTTGGCCCGATCCGTTCAGGGCGGCTGTTCGACCGTTTCCTGGTGGATACCTACGGAAGTATTTTTACCTTTGCCAGCGCTGATTCGCGCATCTTGGAAGTGTTCCGCTCCCAGGATTTTGCCGACCGCTTGATCTATTTCCTGGACGGCGAGTGCCCACCTCACCCGGTTTGTCGTTACATGCCTGAGAGCGTCAATTACCTGATCGGGGATACGCGCGGTATCCGTGCTTTCCAGGTGGAGAGTGGCGGCGACAACGCCCGCCAGGATTTGCACGGGATGGTGTTCAATGCCGATTTTCCCCCTGGGGGACAGGATTTGCAGCGCCTGTACGTACGCTATTCCTACAGCGCTTACCTGTACTGGGAATACGACCCGGCCACCGGCGGCTATTTCCGCTATCAGGATACCCAGGAAGACATCAACGGCAGCGGCGAGGCTTATGCTCCCCTGCGCGACGGCCTGACCGATAAGCCGATTGCGACCGACAACGTGGTTGTGCTGGTGGTCGACCACTTCCATGAGGTCTACCAGCCTCCGACCGGCAGCCATCCGAAGGTCGAGATCGTCGATATGGACTTCCTGGGCAACGGCCCGGCCTATGCCATGCGCGATGGCAAGGTGTACGAGTTGCAGTGGGTGCGCCCGCCGACGGGTGAACTGGTCTACCTGATCTTCCCGGATGGTTCGCGCTACTCCTTCAAGCCGGGCACAACCTGGTTCGAAGTGGTCAGCCAGGATACGCTGCTGGAAAAGACGGACCAGGCCTGGCGCTTCTTGTTCACCATCGTGCCGCCTTCCTAAAAGTTCGTTTTCAAAGCTGTAAGTTTTGGAACGAGAATTGCAACAAATTGGTACTAAAAGCAGTTTTCTTTAAAACCAATCCTGTGCTATGCTTTACAGAGCAATGATGAAACGCTTGGTACCGATCTTCCTGATATGTCTTTTACTTGGAGTTGTCTCCCCGGCCCTGGCCGCGGCAGGCGAATTCCAGGAACCTACCCAAACGCCGACCCCAACCGCTAGCAAGACGGTGACGCCCACGCGCACCAGCAGGGTTACCCAGGCTGGCGATCTTACTGCCACCGTCTCCCCTTCTCCTTCTCTTTCTCCGACGATCACGCAGACGCCTACGCCCGCCGAGCCGACCGAAACACCCTATCCGGTGGTGGTGCAGTTGATCATCAACGAGCCAACCCCGGTCGGATATGGCCCGGAGCAATATGACTTTGGCATCAACCCGCTGACCGGCATGCCGGTGGATGACCCCACCCGGTTGGAACGACGGCCGATTGCGATCAAGATCACCAACTATCCCCGTTACGTGCGCCCACAGTCGGGGCTTTCCCAGGCCGACATTGTATATGAATATTACATGGAGCGCGGCGTGCCGCGTTTCATTGCTATCTTCTACGGCAAAGACGCCCCCCGCGTCGGACCGGTGCGCTCTGGGCGTTTCTTCGACGAACATGTAGTGCGTATGCACGACGCCTATTTCGTCTTCGGCAGCGCTGACCGGCGCGTGCTCGATTATTTCCTGCTGATCGATGAACACTTCAAGAACAGCCTGGTGATCGAATCGCCCGAAGACCGTGAACACGATTGCAATGATGGGGAATTCGTGCCGCTCTGCCGCGACAAATCCCTGGAGACCTATAACAACCTGTTTGCCAATACCGCCGCCCTGACTCAATACCTGAACTGGAAGGGCAGCAGCAACGACAAGCCCGATCTAACCGGGATGCGTTTCGCCTTCCGTACGCCGTTGGGTGGCGAGGTGGCGTTGAACGTGTTCACCCGCTTCTCGCTGTTTATGTATAACCAGTGGGCCTATTCGATGGAAAACGGTAAGTATATGCGCTTCCAGGAGACGATCGGCAAACCTGAACCGGACTTCGAAGAGTATGCCCCGCACATGGATGCCCTGACCGGTGAGCAGCTCTCCGCTGATAATGTGGTCGTCCTGATCGTGGATTATGATTTCTTCGTCAAGACCAACACGACCGAGATGATGGATGTCAATTTCTACGGGTCGGGCAAGGCTTTTGCCTTCCGTGACGGTTACATTTTCCCGGTGCGCTGGGAACGCCCGGATAAAGGCGTGCTGCGCCTGTACACGCTGGATGGGGAGCCGTATGCCCTCAAGCCGGGCACGACCTGGTATGAAGTAATGAGCGAGGAAAGCGAGTATTTCAACGATGGTGTTGACTGGCGCTTTACCTTCAACCTGCCGCCTATACCTGCCGAGCCGCTCAGCCCGACCGCCAAGCCCCCTTTCACCCCCACGCCGCGGTTGGAAGACCAACCTTACGTCGAGCCGGAAGCTACCCCCACACTCACTATCGTAGACGATTGATTGCAGATTTCAAGCAGAGGGGGCTTTTTCGATTCCCTTCCCTGAGAGGGGGACAAACCCTACCGCAGGGTGGTGGTGAAAACGCGCTCCTCTGATAGGATATGGGCAGTAGAATGTGTTTCTTTTCCTTCGTTGAACTCTGCCCGGGGACGGTGGGGTTCAATGACTTTAAGGGGAAGGAGTAAGTAGTAAACAGTATGTAGTAGGCAGTTTTCAGTGGGGAGATATGTATATCAGTATACAAGTACATAAGTAGATAGAGAAACAAAGCAAGGGTTGAATTATTGCATACAGCTTTAGCCGCCAGGTGGAATTTCTTTACCGAAGAGGAGCGCTGAGAGAACTAAAAAACGAAAGCCGAATAATAAAAATATTCGTGGCATTCGTTTTATTCGTGTTTTCTCTGCGCCTCAGCGGCTCTGTGGTGTAAAAAGGAATCACTGAGGCATTGAAAGGGCTGATGCACTGAGGAATGTTAGGCGGAGGGGAGTTTGAGCTCTTCGTGGTTTTGTGACTTGGTGGTAACAAATCTAGGGAAATGATGTTGCATGCGGTTTTAGCCGCCAGGTGAAATTT
>JBNKDB010000531.1:0-4313 GCA_050288045.1 Anaerolineales bacterium
TCCTTGGCTTCCTTCAGGCCCAGGTCGGTGAGCTTGCGGATGGCTTTGATGACGTCGATCTTCTTGGGGCCGGCGTCTTTGAGGACGACATCGAATTCGGTCTTTTCGTCTTCTTCTTCAACGGCAGCGGCGGCAGGCGCAGCGGCGGCGACGGCGACGGGAGCGGCAGCGGAGACGCCCCAGGCCTCTTCGAGTTTCTTTACCAGTTCGGCAGCTTCGATCACGCTCAGCTCGCCGAGTTGTTCAACTAATTTTTCCAGATCAGCCATTGTATAATTCTCCTTATGAATTATTGATTTTATTTTTTTATATGTTTGAAGCGTGCTTAGGCAGCAGCTTCAGCCTGGTCGGCATGCGCTTTGATGACTTGCGCCAGTTGGCGGCCAGGTTCGGCCAGCAGGGTGGCCAGTTTGGTGGCGGGCGAAGTGAGCACGCCCAGCAGTTGTGCACGTACCACCGGGAGCGGCGGCAGGTCGGCCATGATCTTGACCTGTTCACTGGTCATCAGATCGGTGCCCAGGAAGCCACCTTTGATTCTGACGAAATCCGATTCTTTGGCAAATTCAGAAATTGCTTTTGCCAGGTCGGGGGCGTTTTCGAAAGCGACACCCATGGCGGTACTGCCAGTGAAGTATTCTTCAGGAACATCCAGGCCAGCCGCTTCGAAAGCGCGCTTGCCAAGCGTATTCTTGACGACGTGGAATTCACCACCAGCTTCGCGTACTTTGCTGCGCAGTTGGTCGATTGCGGGCATGGTGAGACCGGTATATTCGGTCAATACAATCGCTTTGCCTTCCTTGAGCCAGGTTTCATACTGGGTAAGGACTTCGTTTTTCCGTTTCTTTGATAGAGCCAAGGACCACTTACCTCCTTTCAGAAGTTGTTTATGATTGCATCATGGAACCAGGGGGCGGTGAAAATCAAAAAAGTCTTTGCTCCTGATTTCACCGAAGCAAAGACTTTCCAGTTGCAATTGCGCTGCCCGTGGGGCAGGGGGTTGCGTTTGGGCGTCCTCACCTCGGCAGGGAATTAAGTTTGTAATTGTCTACAAACACCTGCTGTCTCTGGCGAAGCAATCTGTAAATGAACGGGGTGTATTTTACCTTATTTTTCGATCCTGTTCAATGCTTAAGCTGCATTGGGGTCGACTTTGATTCCGGGACCCATCGTGGTGGTCAGGGTCAGCCGTTGGATATAAGCACCTTTGGAGGCGGCGGGGCGGGCCTTGCGGACGGCTTCCACCAAAACAGACATATTTTCGAGCAATTGCTGTTCCGTGAAGGAAACTTTGCCGATCGCAGAGTGCAGGTTGGCGGTTTTGTCCACGCGGAACTCGACACGCCCGGCCTTGGATTCTTCGATCACCCGGCCGAGGTCACTTTCTGGGACAACCGTACCGGCTTTGGGGTTCGGCATCAGCCCACGCGGGCCAAGCACACGACCCAGGCGGCCGACGGTGCTCATCATGTCCGGGGTAGCGATGGCGACATCGAAATCTGTCCAGCCATTCTGGATCTTGTTAATGGTTTCTTCGTCATTGGCGATCACATCTGCCCCAGCTTCTTCAGCGGCGCGGGCGCCTTCGCCCTGGGCGAATACCAAAATGCGTACCGACTTGCCCAAACCGTGCGGTAAGACGACCACATCACGCACCTGTTGGTCAGCGTGACGGGGATCGACACCCAGGCGGAAGTGAACTTCGACGGTTGCATCGAACTTTGCGTATGAGGTTTCTTTGGCGAGTTTGATCGCCTCAGCGGGAGTATAAAGATGTTCGCGTTCGATCTTTTCTCTCGCTGCCAGATATTGTTTTCCACGTTTTGCCATGATTACTCCTTCGTGGTGCTGACGGGCATTGGAATGCCCTCCCACCAGGTCTAAAAATTATCCTTCGACGATCTTGATGCCCATGTTGCGGGCGGTGCCTTCGATCTGGCGCATAGCAGCCTCGATATCGTTGGCATTCAGGTCATTCATCTTGGTTTCAGCGATTTCCTTAACCTGAGCGCGGGTCACCGTACCAACGATGTCGCGGTTAGGTTCGGAAGAACCCTTGGGAATACCAGCGGCCTTCTTGAGCAGAACGGAAGCTGGGGAGCTTTTCAAGATGAAGCGGAACGAACCATCCTGGAAGATGGTGATCTCTGCCGGGACAACTTCACCCATGCGGTTCGAGGTGCGGGCGTTGTAATCCTTGCAAAAAGCCATCAGGTTGATACCGTGCGTTGCCAGGGCGGGACCAATCGGCGGCGCTGGGCTGGCCTTACCGGCCTCGATCTGAAGTCTGACTACTGCTTTTACTTTCTTTGCCACGATTAACTCCTTAGTGGTTTTAGCGGGTGGTAAACCCTCCCACGTTTTACTGTGTGATTACACAAATTTTGATAATAGAGCTTGCTGCATTTCCCGCAAAAGGGAATGCGCGCTAAGCTTTTTCTACTTGTAAGAAATCCAATTCAACCGGGGTTTCCCGGCCGAAGAAATTGACCATCACGCGTACCTTGGCACGTTCCATGTCGATCTCGGAGACGGTGCCGCGGAAATCGTTGAACGGGCCGTCGATGATGCGCACGCGTTCGCCCTGGCGGAAGGTAACTTTGATGCGTGGGGCGTCGGCTTCCATGCGCTTGATGATCGAAGAAACTTCTTCGGGGCGCAGGGGCAGCGGTTCGTTGCCCATGCCCACAAAGCTGGTGACACCGGGGGTGTTGCGTACCACGTACCAGGACTCTTCGGTCAGCGTCATATTGACGAGGATGTAACCAGGGAAGACGCGGCGCTCGACCGAGCGGCGTTTACCTTCTTTGACCTCGATCTCTTCTTCGGTGGGGACCACCACGTCGAAGATCAGGTCTTTCATACCCATCGATTCGATGCGCTGTTCCAAGTTGTGGCGCACCTTGTTCTCATAGCCGGAGTAGCAGTGGACGACGTACCAGTTGCGGTCTTCTTCGTCTTCTTCTTCAAGCGCCCCAACCTGGAGCAGGGGAGTGCTGATCTCTTCTTCCTCGGCTTCGTCACTGCCTTCTAGCGGACCGGCAGCCGCGCGGGCTTCAGCTTCCCTGGCCCAATCGGGTAAGATCGATTGTTGCTCTTCTTCCTCTTCAGCGGCGGCAGCAGAGATACCGGCTGCCATAGCTTCGATTTGCGGGTGAAGATCTTGGGCTGCTTTTTGCGCCTCTTCGATGATTTTTTTCTGAAATTCGGCGTCAATGCTGGGTTCGGGCGCGTCTTCTTCTTCCTCAACTTCGGGTTCATCTTCCGCAGCTGGGGGCATTTCTTCGGAATCCATAGCAACCGGTTGCGCTTCTTCTTCGGCGACCGGTTCCGGCTGGCTCGTGCTTTCTTCAACTTGCCCGTTTTCTTCTTCGGGCAATGCTTCCATTCTTTCTTCTTCCGACATACTAACTCACCAAGCCTTTACGGCAGTTGCTGGGAGGTGCCCTGAGCACTTGCTTTCGGGCAATACCCATGGACTGCCGAAATACCAATTAACTACGTGTTCAAGATCAGCTTAAAGAGCTGGAGGAACAGGAAATCCAGCGCACCCAGGAAAGCGCCTGTGACAACCATCACGATGAGCACAACTTTGGTCAGGTTGATGGCTTCCTCGCGAGAGGGCCAGGATACTTTGCGAAGCTCACCCATGGTCTCGCGGATGAAACGCTGGACAGCATTCTGTTGTTTGCGCGCGGCGCGTACGTCTCTAGCCTTGCTTTTTGTGCGTGATTCAGCTTTTCTTGCCACAGAACATCTCCTTTTTACGGCTAAAACGCCGCCATGATCAGCGGCGTTGCCTTTATCAGGCAGGCGAGGCAGGAATCGAACCCACAACCTACGGTTTTGGAGACCGTTGCTCTCCCAATTGAGCTACTCGCCTGTGTATGTGGGCTTACGCCCACACGCATTATAACAGCTTATACCTTGTTTGGTTAGCGTGTCTCTCGGTGCAAACGGTGTTCCCGGCATCGAGGGCAGAATTTCTGCAATTCGAGGCGGGTTGGGTCGTTTCTCCGGTTCTTTTCTGTTACGTAATTTCGCTCACGGCACTCTGTGCATTCCAGAGTAACGATGGTGCGAACACCTTTTTTGCTTGCCATAATTCATTCTGCAGGCCAACCCTTGGGCTGGCCTGCCTCCTATTTCTAAAACTTACTTATTCAACAATCTTGGTGATCACGCCAGCGCCAACGGTGAGGCCGCCTTCGCGAACAGCGAAGTTCTGACCCTGTTCCATGGCCACCGGTACGATCAATTCGACTTCCAGGTTCACCCGGTCCCCAGGCATCACCATCTCCACACCTTCCGGCAGG
>JBNKDB010000532.1:0-3923 GCA_050288045.1 Anaerolineales bacterium
AGGATCAGCCAGGCTGGGGGCGATACCGCTATTTTTTTATCGTTTACTTCCTGGGCGTTCACTCGATCTCGTCTCCGTTGGTTACCAGGGTTCCCACTGCTTTGCCGTAAAAGGCATCGATCAGGGCGCTTTCATCCCAGAAATCCAGCACCAGGATGGGCATATCGTTATCCATACACAGCGTGACGGCGGTGCTGTCCATGACCTGCAAGCGCTGGTTGAGGGTTTCGATATAGGACAGTTTATCATAACGTACGGCGTTCGGGTTGGTCTTGGGGTCGGAGTCGTACACACCGTCGACCTTGGTGGCCTTGATGACCAGTTCTGCGCCGATCTCGACGGCGCGCAAGGCTGCGGCGGTATCCGTAGAAAAGAATGGGTTGCCCGTGCCGCCGCCCAGGATGACCACGCGGCCTTTTTCCAGGTGGCGGATCGCCCGGCGGCGGATATAAGGCTCGGCCACCTGGCGCATCTCAATGGCGGTCTGCACGCGGGTGGGGACGCCTTCGCGCTCGATGGCATCCATCAACGCCAGGGCGTTCATGGCGGTACCCAGCATGCCCATATAATCGGCTGTGGCCCGGTCCATGCCGCGTTCCAGGCCCGAGCGGCCGCGCCACAGGTTCCCGGCTCCGATCACGATGGCGAGTTCGACGCCCATGTTGTGCAGTTCTACGATCCGGCGGGCGATCCCCTCTGCTTTGAGAGGGTCAATGCCGAAATTGCCTTCTCCGGCCAGTGCCTCCCCACCTAGCTTAAGTAGCACGCGTTTGTATACCAGTTCTTGGGACATGTTAGCCTGCTCCTTCTTCTTCTGTAAGTTATTGATAAGATAGCGGCAAAGTGCTTGTTCTTTGCCTACGAAAAACCGGAGGTTTTTCCAGTAAAAAGGCCAACCATCAGGTTGGCCTTGAGACATTTACTCACTTACACTTTCGCCGAGTTCCCATCGTTGGAACCGGCGGATGACGATGTTTTCACCTAGGGCGACGATGACTTCGTTGAGCATATCCTGGATGGTTTTACTTTCATCCCGGATGTAGCCCTGGCGCAGCAGGACGACTTCGTCTTTGTATTTTTCGATGCGCCCGTCAACAATGCGGGGGATGATATTCTCGGGCTTGCCCTCTTCCTTGGCCTGGTTGGCGGCAATTTCGCGCTCGCGTTCCAGGGCGGCTTCGGGGACGTCTTCCTCGTTGACGACCAGCGGGGACATGGCGGCGATTTGCAGGGCAACTTCGTGGGCGAATTGGCGGAAGGCTTCGGAGCGCGAGACGAAATCGGTTTCGCAGTTCACTTCCAGGATCACGCCAACGCGGCCATCACCGTGCGAATAGAGTTCGATCACGCCTTCGGAGGCTTCGCGGTCGGAGCGTTTGGCAGCTTTTGCCAAACCCTTTTCACGCAGGAGGTCGACGGCCTTGTCGAAATCACCATCCGATTTTTGCAGGGCATCGCGACAGTCCAGCATACCAGCGCCGGTTGCATCGCGCAGTTCTTTGATTTGTTGTGTGGTAATAGCCATTTACGCTTCCTCGTCTTCGTCGGTTTCTTCTTCAGTCTCTGCTTCGGCTTCAACTTCAACTTCTTCCTCAGCTTCGGCAGCTTCTGCTTCTTGCTCTTCTGCTTTGGCGACGACATCTTCCTGAGCTGCTTCTACTTCCTCTTCGATTTCAGGAATCTGTGCTTCCATCTTTGCCAGTGTGGCTGCGCCGAGCAGTTCCTCGTCGGTCAGTTCGTCGGCCTGTTCGGAGGCCATCATGCTGACTTCCACCGGTTCGAGGTCTTCCTCTTCGTCCTTGCGCATGGCTTTGCCTTCCAGCACGGCGTCTGCCATGTGGGCGACAACCAGCTTGATGGCGCGGATCGCATCGTCATTCGAGGGGATCAAATAGTCGATGTTGCGCGGGTCGCAGTTGGTGTCGACCATTGCCAGCACGGGGATGTTGAGGATGTTAGCTTCGCGCACTGCCGTTTCTTCGCGGCGGATGTCGATGACGAAGAGCATATCTGGCAGGCGGGGCATGTGGCGGATACCACTGAAGCGGGTTTCCAACTTCTCGATCTTGCGGTGCAGGCTCAGCGCCTCGCGCTTGGTCAACAGGTCGAACTCGCCGCGGTCGCGCATGCGTTCCAGGCGTTCCAGTTCGTTGATGCGGCCGCGCATGGTGCGCCAGTTGGTGAGCATGCCGCCCAGCCAGCGCATGGTGACGTAGGGCATACCCGCGCGGTTGGCTTCCATTTCGATGGTTTCCTGGGCCTGGCGCTTGGTGCCGACGAACAAGATGATGCCGCCATCGGCGACGGTCTTGCTGACCAGGTTGTAGGCGTCTTGCAGCATCTTGACGGTTTGCTGCAGGTCGATGATATGAATGCCGTTGCGTTCGGTGAAGATGTACGGCTTCATATAGGGGTTCCAGCGATGGGTACGATGCCCAAAGTGAACACCACTCTCCAAGAGAGATTTCATACTAACGTTTGCCATGGATAACTCCTTATGTTTTTTGGCCTCCGCATTCTTCAACCCTGTCCGGAGCCGGTTATGCTGCGTTGCAACATCTTTAATCGGCACACCAATCAGGTCCAAATGCGTGTGTAATTTTGCTCTGCACGCAGAGCCACGGGAGTATATCATATTCCAGGGGGATTCGTCCAGGGATATGGTGATGGAATTGCTATTCGTTGGGTATCTTTTCCCACAATCGGCACAAAAGAGTGCGTAGGGGCGACCGGCTGGTTGCCCTGGGCGCAGCATGCTGCGCCCCTACCAATGCGATGGATACTCGCGTTCGGAGAGATGGGTAAAACACTTATCTAATCTTGGGTGCGACGGCGCGTTAGACCCTGGATGAGGGTAAAGACCAGCAGCGAAGCTACGATCAGCACCACGGCTACAGGCTGGGCAGCGCGCAGCCCAAAACCGGCAAAACGCTCGTACACCAAAACGGGAATGATCTTGGGATTGTAGGCCAGGATCACCACCGCCCCGAACTCACTGATGCCGCGCCCCCACATCATCACTGCCCCGGCCAGTACACCGCGCCAGGCCAGCGGCAGGGTAATGTAGATGAAAGTCTGCCAGTGCGAAGCGCCCATGGTGCGCGCCACGCCTTCCAATTCTGGATCGACGGCCGCGAAAGCTTCCCGGGCGGTGTTGACCAGGAAAGGCAGGCTGACGAACAACATGCCGATCACTACCCCGGGCAGGGCATCGACAAAGCGCAGCCCCACCACACCAAAGGCCTTGCCTAACGGGGCCTGGCGGCCGAAGACCATCAACAGGGCGATCCCCGCGGCGGTGTGTGGTACCACGATGGGCAGGTTGACCAATCCTTCTACCCAGGCCTTGCCGGGGAATTCGTAGCGCGCCAGCAGGTAGGCCAACGGGATGCCGGTCAGTGCTGCTAATAAGGTGGCAATCGCCGCTGCCGAGAAGGTCACCGCAATCGCCGAGCGTACGGCCGGGTCGCTCATTGTTTCGCGCAGAAAAGCAGGCTCAGTCCCGAACAGGGTACTGAGCAGCGGCAGGACGATGAACAACAGCAGCAGGCCGCCTGCCAGGATGAAGGCGGCGGTCATGCCGTCGAGCTTTTGGGAGGTAGGTTTTATTCCATCTGTTCGCATAGCGCCTGCAATTCTTCCGGCAGCGCCGGGTAGTTGTCGGCCACCGGCGGATCAAGGACAGGGTGGTTGTATTCTGCCAATACCGCTTGCCCTTGCGGGCCAAGCAAGAAGGCGATCAGATCGGCGGCCTGTTCGGGGTGGGGAGCATTGGCGGGAATGGTCACGCCATAACCGATTACTTCGCCGTTGAAGATTGGCTCAACCGAAGCAAAGCGCTGGAAATCCAGGCGCACCTGCACCTGGTCATACAGCGCGGCTTCACTCGGGTCGCCCAGGTTCACCGCTGCGGGCAGTGGGAT
>JBNKDB010000533.1:0-6253 GCA_050288045.1 Anaerolineales bacterium
AAGCCAAAGATCATCCCGGCCCAGTACATGGTGGGGGCCAGGGCAGGCAGCAGGAATTTCTGGTGGGTGTTGAGGATGCCCATCAACAGACCGCTGATGCCGAAGATGATTGGCGAAAGCAGCAGGATGCGCAGCAGGGAAGCGGTCAGTAACTGTTGGTCAAGTGAGAATTTAGGGGCCAGGATGTGGGCGACGACCTGTTCGGCGAAGACCCAGGTCAGGCCGCAGATCACGATCAGCACGATGGTGACCAGGTTGACGATGGCAGAGGCCAGTTGCCAGGCTTCGGTGCGGTCGTCTTTTTCAAGCAGTTCGGCAAAGGTGGGGATAAAAGCGGAGGCCAGTGCACCTCCGGCTACCAGGCTGAAGAGTATATCCGGCAGGCGCAGGGCGGAGTTGAAAGCGTCGAGGGCTGCGTCCACACCAAAGACTTGACCGGTCAGGATGGTGCGCACCAGGCTGGTGACGTTGCTCAAAACAAAACCGACCATAACGATCCCGGCGGCGCGGGCGATCTGGCGGTTGGCGGTGTTTGCAGGGCGTACGTTCACGGGGGGAATTATATCAGGTGCTAAGTGATTGGTGACCAGCCAACCAGTAATCAGGGAATGGTGTGCCGTGAGAGACGTAAGACGTGATTCGAGAATCGTAGATCGGGATGATCGAGAAACGTTCAGATTTTAGTATAAGAATGCGTTCATACGTTGCTTGCTATTTGTAATTTTGCGATCTGCAATTTGCATCTTGTCTCTTTGCTTCCTTGACGGAGAACATGTGTTCTGATATAGTGGTGAGACTGTAACTAGAAGAAATGAGGAGTGTGGTGATGGAAAAGCGTTGTGCCTGGGCCGGAAGTGATCCGCGCTATGTGGCTTATCACGACGAGGAATGGGGTGTGCCGGAACATGATGACCGAAAACTATTTGAAATGCTAATTCTGGAAGGGGCACAGGCCGGTCTGAGTTGGAGCACGATCCTCAACAAACGCGCCGCCTACCTGGAAGCTTTCGATAATTTTGATCCACAGAAGGTGGCGCAGTACGATGAAGCCAAGATCCAGGAATTACTTGCCAATCCAGGTATCGTGCGCAACAAACTCAAAGTGCGCTCGGCAGTGCAGAACGCCAAAGCCTTCCTGGAAGTGCAGGCTGAGTTCGGTAGCTTTGACACCTACATCTGGCAGTTTGTAGGCGGCCAACCCAAGGTCAACAACTGGAAGGCTATGTCTGAGATTCCCGCCGAAACTGAAGAATCGCGTGCCATGAGCAAGGCTCTGAAGAAGCGTGGCTTCAACTTCGTCGGCCCGACGATCTGCTATGCGTTCATGCAGGCAGTCGGCATGGTCAACGACCACATGGTGGATTGTTTCTGTTATCGTGCGTTGAGTTAAGCTGCAATGTAATAATATTGCAAAGCCTGTCATGCGCGCTAGGAGCAACGGGGGATTGTGAGCGTTTCTGAAAATCCAAGTTTGGCTACATTGTGACAAGAGTGTTACAGAATCGAAATTAGACCTGTGACGCTCTTGTTATGTTTTTGAAACGGCATAGCTTCTCCATTAATGGCAAACTATGAGCAGAAAAAACATAGCTGAAATTGTGAAGTTATTTGAATGAAAAACAGGATGAAGGAGGTACCCCGGTATACATAAAAGGGCAAACAGTTTACAGAAGTAGTTTTATCAACCATTCTTTTTACAAAAAATCACAGTAAACAAACAATACTTAAACTGTGAGGGAGACGACCAATGAAAGAGTTTTTCCAAAAACACTATAAGAAAATGATCGTGGCCACCGTATTGGCCCTGGCCCTGGTAGTCGCGGGCACGATGTCCGCTGATGCCACCCTTGGTACCCGTGAAGCTCCTGCCGTTGGCGATATTGTCTTCGGTAATGCTGGTGTCTATATTCCTGCAGGCGCTCCCGATGGCACCGTCACCATCTCGCGCTTCAACACTTATCCTGGTGGCGTGAAGTACACCCGTGCCCCCATCAAAGTTGAATTCAACTACAAGGGCGCTGCGTATGTTTACTTCAACCTGCAGAAGCACGAACGCAATATGTGGGAAGCTGGTACCCTTCGCCTGGTTTACTCCGATCCCGAGAATCCTGGCTACAGCCGCTGCATTGGTACCTTCTTGGTTGAGAGCGAAAACTTCCCAGAAGG
Source organism: Anaerolineales bacterium (assembly GCA_050288045.1). GTDB lineage: Bacteria > Chloroflexota > Anaerolineae > Anaerolineales > UBA11579 > JAFGRA01. The sequence goes on from JBNKDB010000533.1 coordinate 2,167, forward strand.
CCGCCTGGCTTGCTACACCGGCCCCGCAGATGGTTGGTACGCATTAGCCCAGAAATAACAACGGCTAAAAAAGAATTAAACAAAGGCTCCTTTACGGGGCCTTTGTTCGTTTTAAACTGTGGTTTCAAACTAAGCTACTCCCGGGTACAATAGATGGATGGCATCTATGGTTTTGATCCGGCATTCGATCTCCGAACCCGAAGCAACTGCTCCGGCCAGCCAATGGCGTTTATCACATCACGGGCGCGGGCGTTGCGAGGCGTTGGCAGAGCATCTGGAAAAGTACAATCTCAGTTTGTTGGTTTCGAGCATCGAGGCGAAAGCTATCGAGACTGCAAAACTGACCGCCGCCCACCTTTCGATCCCCACCGAAATTGCATTTGGCATTCACGAGCACGAACGCAGCAATGTTGGTTTCCTGGCATCCCCGGAGCTTTTCCAGGCGCGGGTTGCAGAATTTTTCGACCAACCGGATAAGGTCGTCTTCGGCAGCGAGTCCGCCGCGCAAGCGTTGGCGCGCTTTACAGCAGCGGTCGATGCATTGATCGCTTCGTACGGAGAGGAATCTTTCGGGGTAGTTACACACGGCACTGTGATGAGCCTGTATGTAGCGGAGATCATGGGGTCCGCGCCTTATGATTTTTGGCGACGTTTGAAGATGCCCGCTTATGTGCAGATTGCGTTGCCACAAAGAGAGATCGTCGAAATCGTGGAAAGTCTGCATGCGTGATAGATTGGTTGCATATATTAACGATATTTGACTAAATTTGTACCAATCGTTAATATCATTATGATATTCGTGTACTAGAATGACTTTTGTAATAAAAAAAGAATAGTGGTAATAGTGAAGGAGAAAATTCTCATGATCATCAGTAAAGAATTAGAATATGCAATCAATACCCAGATTGGGTCAGAATTTGGGGCCAGTATGCAGTACCTGGAAATTGCCTCGTACTTCGATGGCGAGGATTTGAGCAATTTCGCGGCGCTGTTTTTCGAGCAGGCTGCTGAAGAACGCATGCATGCTATGAAGTTCTTGCATTTCCTATTGAATGCCAATGCGCATGTTTCTATCCCCGAAATTGCGAAGCCCAAGGCTGAGTTCGCTTCGGCTGAAGAGGCTGTGTCCGCGGCGCTTTCCTGGGAAGAAGAGGTGACCCAGCAGATCTATGACCTGATGGATATTGCCGTGCAGGATAAAGACTATATTTCCCAGCAATTCCTGGATTGGTACGTGGCTGAACAACTGGAAGAGATCTCCAAGATGAGCACCATTTTGGGTATCGTCCGCAAGGCCGGAGACAATTTGCTGCTGGCCGAGCAGTTGATCGTCAGTTTGCCGACCGGAGGTAGTGCTACTCCTGGCATGGCCGCTGGCGAATAAATCACATTTACACTAAGCGGACAGGCTCTCATCATGAGGGCCTGTTTTTATATTCAGCTTGCCAGGATGGGTTTCTTTCTTTATAATACGCCGAGTTGACGGCATTGCAGCCGAATTTTTATTGAAGGAGTCAACGGTGTTGCAGGTCTTATTGGTAGGGTTGGGTGGTTTTATGGGGGCAGTGCTGCGCTACGTAGTGGGGGGGCTCGTGCAGTCTTTTGTGAAAGATGGCGTTTTTCCGGCTGGTACGTTGATCGTGAATTTGTTGGGGTGCTTCGTGATTGGCTTGCTTTCACAGTTTGCAGAAAGCCGTGACTGGTTGACTCCCCAGACCGGCTCGTTTATTTTTGTCGGCTTTTTGGGGGCGTTCACCACTTTCTCAACCTTCAGCAACGAATCAATGAATTTATTCCGGCAGGGTGATTCGCTGTCGGGCTTTTTCTACATCGGTGTGCACGTGCTGTTGGGCTTAGGGTTCGTCTGGGGCGGGCGCATGCTGGCGACCCAAATCTGGAGATGATCAGCGAAGTTCTGAACTGATACTTACGGGCGCTATCCAAGATAGCGCCTGTTGTGTTTAATATGATAGAATCACTCCAATTCCCCTTTAGGAGTGTGGCGATGCCGCAAAATGAATTTGTAGAAGAAAACCTGGACCCAACTGATTGGGAGTCTTTTCGTGCCCTGGCACACCAGATGGTCGATGATTCAATCGATTATATACAAACCGTGCGCCAGCGCCCGGTGTGGAAACCGATCCCGGATGAGGCCGCCGAGTTCATGAGCCAACCAGCGCCACGCCGCCCGGAGGGGGAAGCGCAGACCTATGCGGATTTCAAAGCGTACGTGCTTGCCAACCCGATGGGCAATATCCACCCGCGTTTCTGGGGTTGGGTGATGGGCAACGGCATTCCCTATGCTGCCATGAGCGATATGCTGGCGGCGACTCTCAATCCTAATATGGGCGGTGGCGAACACATCGCCAATTACGTCGAGCGCCAGGTGATCGATTGGTGTAAAGAAATGACCGGGTTCCCGGCCGATGCCAGCGGCATTCTGGTCAGTGGTGGCTCGATGGCGAATTTTGTCGGACTGGCGGTGATGCGCAATGCTATGGCCGGGTATGATGTTCGCGCCGAGGGCGTCGCCGTCGCCAAACAACCGATGACGGTCTACGCCTCTAAAGAAACGCACAGCAGCAATTACAAAGCTATCGAGCAGCTTGGCCTGGGTAAGAATTGGATGCGCCTGCTGCCAGTCAACGAACGTTTCCAGATTGACATTGCGGCACTCGAAAAGGCGATTGCGGCCGATAAGGCCGCCGGATACAAACCGATCTGCATTGTAGGGCATGCTGGGACGGTCAACACCGGGGCGACCGATGACCTCAACACCCTGGCGGACATTTGCGAACGCGAGGGCATGTGGTTCCACGTCGATGGCGCTTTTGGGGCGCTGGCTGCCTTGCCGGAAGGCACGCGTGAATTGGTGAACGGAATGGAGCGCGCCGATTCACTGGGCTTCGATTTGCACAAATGGATGTACATGCCGATGGAAGTGGCCTGTGTGCTGATTCGTAATTTCGAGGATCATATCAATACCTTCACGGTCTCGCCGGAATATCTCTCGCATATGCCGCGCGGCCTGGCAGGTGGCCAGCATGCCTGGTTTGGCGATCTGGGTTTGCAGCTTTCGCGCAATTTCCGGGCGCTAAAAGTGTGGATGACGATCAAGGCCTATGGCCTGGATAAGTTTGCTCACATCATCGAGCAAAATGTGAAGCAGGCGCGTTACCTGGCAGAGCTGGTGGAGCAATCTCCCGAATTGGAATTGCTCGCACCGGTAGAGTTGAATATCGTGTGTTTCCGGTATGTGACTCCGGGGATGGATGATGAGGCCCTGAACGCCTTGAACAAAGAAATTATGCTGCAACTGCACGAGCGTGGGTTAGCCGTGCCGAGCTATACCAGCTTGAATGGCAAATTTGCCTTGCGCGTGGCGATCACCAATCACCGCAGCACGCGGTCTGATTTTGAATTCCTGGTTGAGAAGGTCCTGGAACTGGCCCATGCTGAGGTGCGTGCGCTTTCTTAAACTTGGTCAAACATGGTGCGCTAAAAAACTATTTATTATCGCTGGATTTGGGGTAAAATTTAACCGAGAACTGATCTCAGGGTATTCGTAAGCGCGTTTGTTGATTCCTACAAACTCATCATAAAATTCATGCAACGAGTAGGATGATCGCTGATGCAAATAAATCCCCAGTTTGGCGTAGTTCTATAATTATTGGGGAAATAACAAGTACGGATTCGAGGAGGAAAAAATGTACCGAAAAGTAGAATGGATTGAATTGCTCATCGTGTTTCTGTTGAGCTTAGTTGCGATTGGCGTTAGTGCATGTGGTGAACAACCGCCAAGCTCTACGCCGACTGACAGTATCCCTACTAGTACACAGACCTCGACTCCTACTCCACCTAGCGATGTGCCTGATCCTGACGATGCGGTTACAATCACCAGCACGATGACACCTACTCGCACCTCAACAGCGACTCGAATTGCATTGGAAACCCCAACACTGATCCCAACGCCTACAATTGGTCCAGTAATGCCACTAAGTGGTGATGGGATCGTTAGGATCACAGATGGGGTTTACAATTATTTCTTGGGGAGTGGGAATCCAGAACAAACTGAGTTGATCGCATT
>JBNKDB010000534.1:0-2883 GCA_050288045.1 Anaerolineales bacterium
AACGGAAGTTCCCAGCGCTACCCCGACAAACACCGAAATACCCGATACGCCAACTAATACACCGGTACCGCCCACCAACACCAGTGTGCCGCCAACCAAAGCGCCGGCAGCAGACGATACTGGCAGCAGCGGTAGTTCTGGTGGACAGGCCAGCGGCGGGACGATAAACTGCAATCAACAGTCTGCTGGGGCTGTGAAGATTAGGGTGGAGAACCTTACTGATGGTCCGTTGGGGTTGTACTTCTATGGCGCGGATAATTATGCATGCACGATTCCGCTGGGAGCAGCACGTATTTACGTTAAAACAGGGACATATAGCCTTACCGCCAGCATGTGCGGTGGAACTTACAGCCTGGGTACGGGTAAGGTCAGTCCTACCTGGTATTTCCAGATCAAATGCCCGTAATATTTGGCTGATCCACACACATTAGTTTAAATCATGAACCGGATATGCAGTTTGTCAGCGTATCCGGTTCGTTTTTATATCGCTAAGGTGCTGAATTTAATTACTTGTGCTGAGAACCGTCAGGCATGATGCAGCCGGTCAGGCGGGCACCCATGCGACGGGTACCTTCCATTTTGGCGTCTTTCAGGTTGGCATTGACCAGGATGGCGTATTCCATGTTGGCTTCGGTCAGATTGGCTTCGCGCAGGTCGGCCCCTTCCAGGTAAGTACCGTTCATGATCGCCTTGCGGAGGTCAGCTTTGAGCAAGTTGGATTCGAGCATGTCGGCGCCTTCCATGTAGCAGCCCATCATTTTTGCACCGGAGAAATCGCATTCGCGCATGATCGAGCCATACATCTTGGCTTTGATCACAGTGGCGTTATGGAAGTCCGTCTTGCTAAAGTTGCCTTCACTCATTTCAGCGCCGGAAAGGTTTGCCGAAAATCCTGTCCCTCCGTTGAACATAACCTTGCTCAAGTTAGCGCCGGTCAGGTCGGCTTCGCTGACATCAGCGTAGTATAACTTGGCGCCGCGCAAATCTGCACCGCGCAAATTGGCATTGAGCATATACGCGTCGATCAGGCGGGCACCCTGCATCTTAGCGCCTTCGAGATTGGTACCTTCAAGGTTGGCGCCTTCCATGTCCGCATCGATCAAGACAGCGCCTTTCAGTGAGAGGTGAGCCAGACGGAAGCCCTTCAGGTTCAGTGGCCCAGGTCGCAAGAGAATGCGATCTAATTCGGTTTGCGTTAAATCCATTTTCAATGGACTACCCTCGTTTCATCAATCGATGTTTGCCGCCATAATTATCACATAAATCTGGAATCGGCGCAAGCGGGCCTACGGTACGGGTGGGTAGGAGGGAGAGCCAGGGGGCATGGGAGCACGGGAGAGAGGCGCAAATTGTAAACGACAGATTACAAGATACAGGGAAACATGGAGACAGGTAAGCAAGGAAATCGGCGCGTTGCTTGCAAATCACTCATTGCATTAAAAACAAAAACGGACGGGCGATGGTCAACCAGTCCGTTAGGGGTGAGCGAATACTTGCTCGAAGGACGTACTTAAAGAAAATAACTCGCAGTGAAAGGGTTATTTCTTCTTATTGAATGTGCGGCGTTTGGCGCGGCGAATAGCCTTTTTCTTCTCAATGCGGCGCAATTCATTTTTAGAAACAAACCAGCGTTTCTTGCGGATCGTGCTGAGAACGCCACTGCGGGTAACGGCCTTGCGGAATCGACTGTACAACTGTTGAGACGATTCTCCAGGGCGCAAGGTAACCTTCGGCAAAGTTCTCACCTCCTTTCGGACCTGACGTATTTAGCATTAAAACAAAAAACTGCTTTATGCAGTTATGGCGATAGCCAGGTTTTACCAGGGTAGAAAATTTGTGTGTATTTGATTGCCTAATCGCGAATACTCACTCTCCTATCCATTTGTAAAATCCGGGCATTTGGTAAAACAGCCCACAACTGCGGGCTAATTTTACCGCGAGGTTTTTTGGAAGTCAAACCTTTGCGCGCTGACTTTTGGGGTCATTTGGGCAGGCCGTAGGTTTGATCGAAGCGCTTGATGATCTCTAGGAACTCATCAGGGAGCTGGCTGTTCACTTCCCGCAGGATGTGCTTGGGGACTTGCTTGTAATAGGCGTGGGCGATGGCGCCGGTGATGCAGGCCATCGTGTCGCTATCGCCACCCAAGGAAATGGCTTTGCGGATAGCGTCTTCCAGGTTTTCGGATTCTAGGAAAGCAATGATCGATTCGGGGACGGAATGTTGGCAGGTGGTGTGATAGGTGTAATTGGGGCGGATCTGGGCCAGGGAGCGCTCGAGGTCGTAGTTGAAGAGAAATTCGATCTCTTCTTTGATGAAGGCTTTTTTCTTGCCTTTGCGGGCGCGGAATACAGCCAGGGCAACAGCCTGGGCACCTTTGATGCCTTCGGGATGGTTGTGGGTGACCTCGGCGCTGCGCTTGGCTTCTTCGAGCACTTGAACATCGCTGTTGAAAGCGTAGGCAATGGGGCTGACGCGCATGGCTGAATGATTGCTCCAACTGAAATAAGGTTGGTCGACTTCGGACATCAGCCACTGGAAGAAGGCTTCGCCGTAGCCGGCCATCGGGTAACGACGACCGAAATTCTTATAGGCAGTTCCATAATCGTTATCGTTGAGTAGCGCCCAGGCAGTGGCAATGGTCATTACGGTTTCGTCGGTGTAGGCGGCGCGTGGGGAGAACAGCGGGAAATCATACTCTTTCGTGGGGCGACCTTCAAAGGCAGAACCAATGATGTCCCCGGCAATCGCACCGATCAAGCGGGATACCTCCGTGGTATTGAGATGTGTTGGGAAATGCATCTCTATTTTAACGGTAGTTGCGATTTTGACAATGGAAAAGGGGCGTTGAGCCAGGGGAGAGAGCAAGGAGGAATTATGAAATA
>JBNKDB010000535.1:0-6434 GCA_050288045.1 Anaerolineales bacterium
GGGTTTGCAAGAAAAAGCTGGCGATGTGCAAATGCCTGGTTTCCTTCAGGATTTCATCGCTGACATGCTCGGGAGATAAGCCGTTCACCGCTCCAATATAGGTCAGGATGGCACGATCGACGCCCCGGTTGAGGATCACACTGAAACCGGTCTGCTGCTCTGGAGTGACGATCACGTTGGTGGTATCTATGCCGCGCTTTTGCATTTCGGCCAGCATGAATTGGCCGAAGGTGTCGTCCCCAACCACACCGCGGAAAGCAACTTTCAACCCTAACCGGGCCGCGCCACAGGCAAAGATGACCGAAGAGGAACCAACCGTCAGCGTTCCATTTTCCACCAAGGTCTCCACCTGCCCGAATTCAATTTCCGCAGCGGGCATGGCGAGGATCAAGTCGGGGTTGATCTCCCCGGCAATCAGCAGATCGTATTTATGCATCCCTATCTCATTGTCTCAAAGCAAATTACTCGCCGTACGCCTGGTACCAGCCGTTGAGGTCTTCCAGATCGACCGGGGCAAAGTACTCCTGCCAAGGTACGGCATATTGGTCGGCAATCTGGGCCAACTGATCCATGCGTTTGGCGGCGACGTCTTCCAGCCAGATGGCACGTTCCTCAGTAGCCATACCGATGCCTTCTTTCCACACGGCCCGCCCGGCGATATAGCCGGAAGCACCGGCCTTACAGGCTGCCTCGACCTGTTCGGCGAACAATTCGAAATTGACGCCCGCGCTGAGCACGGCCCACGGGCAGGGAGACGCTTCAGTGACCTGCCGGCAGGCTTCTGCCCAGGACGCTTTATCAAGATCGTGTTTGGCGTCCACCGGGAATTCGAGCTTGAGCACGTCCGGCCCCAGCGCGCCCAACCGGCGGGCGATCTCGGCGATCAGCGCCGGGCGACCGGTGGCAAAGGCAGCCGAGTTCTTGTCATTCTCGGGATCGATGCTGTAGGAAACCGGCTCGAGGTAGAAAGCGATATCCGCCTCGCGGCATTCAGCAATGAGTCCGGCGGTAAGCGCTTCCTGGCGTTCGGCCAGTTCCCCTGCCCCGGGGTGATAGTACAGCAGCAGCTTGACGGCGTCGGCGCCCATCTGTTTGATCTTGGCAACATTCCAACTGGGAATCATTTCCGTCACCCGGGCAGTAGCTTCGCCGGTGTAGCCGGTCTTTTCAACGGCCACCAGCAGCCCCACCGTACCGGGCAGCGCCCCACTGGCGATCCCTTGGGCCGCACCATAGAGCGGATCGGTCAAAACCGCGCTGGCATGCGGGGCCAAGTACTTGATGATCTGGGTCTTGGCAGCCGCCACCTGTCCATAAGTGACCGCATCTGGATTTTCAACGTCCAACATTTTCACAAAGGATTGACGATGGTCGAACGCTAATATCGTAAAAGCGCCTTTTGGACTGCTGGTCGTCTGTAAGCCGCGCAGTTTTCCAATCGTAAGCGTTGGTTTGGTCATCATGCCTCTGTTAAACTTTGTGCACTTTGAACTGCGGCAGATAATCTTTGTGTTGGGCGAACAGTTCGTTGGTCATCTGCTTGATCTCGGCTAGCGAGAGCACAGAGGCTGTCAACGGGTCGTGAGCAATTGCACGGAAAACCGCCACCGGATCGCCTTCCAGGGAAGCCTGGATGGCAAGCTCTTCAATCCCGGAACTGAGCTGGGTCAGCAAGGCACACTCCGGCGGCAGAGCGCCAACGTGGACGGGGTGGAAACCGGCTTTATCAACCGCCACCGGCACCTCAACGCAAGCGCCTTCCGGCAGGTTGGTCACCAAATTGGTGTTGGGTACATTGCCATTGAACATGAATAGCTCACCACCTTGCAGAGCGTTGATGATGTAAGCTGCATATTCATGACCGCGTTCGAGGTCTTCTGGAGTAAGCGACGTTTCCAGACGCTCCTTGACCTGCTCTTTCCAGGTGGCTTCGTTGTTCTGGTATTCCTTTAGAATGTAAGCATATTCACCGGGATTCCAGCCGGTACCGTGCGTGCAGTACTTCTCAATCAAGTCGGGGCGCTTGCGGAACCACCAGTTATATTCTGAGTTGTGCCCGCTCGACTCGGTCACGTAATAACCCAGATGCAGGTACATTTCATTGCGCACGATCTCTTCGTTGTAAATCTCGGGCCGGGTGGTGATCGCTTCGTGGATTAGTGGGTAAGCATCCTTACCGTTCCACTTGAAATCCAGGTACCAGGCCTGGTGGTTGATCCCGGCGCAGGTATACGTAATTTCCTCGAAAGGTGCGCCGATCCATTCCGCCAGCATCACGGCCGTACCCTGCACGGAGTGGCAGAGGCCGGTCACCGGAATGAAGGTCTGGCGCTGGATGGCGGCGCACAGCATCGCCATCGGGTTGGTATAGTTAAGCAAGACCGCATCCGGGCAATACTTTTCCATATCGCGCACGATTTCCATCATATCCGGCAGGGTGCGTAAGAAGCGGAAAATCCCGCTGGGGCCGCGCGTATCACCAACGTTGACGTCCACGCCGTACTTCTTGGGGATTTCGATGTCATACCGCCAGACCTCGGTGCTGCCCGACAAGATCGTGGTCAGGACGACATCCGCACCTTCAAGCGCTTCAGCCCGATCTAAGCTGGCGGTTACTTTGGCAGGATGTCCACCGGCTTCGACCAGTTTTTTGACCGCTTTTTCGGCAAACTCGAGGCGCTCGGCATTGATATCCATCAGGCTGATGGTAGCATCTTGCAGCAATGGGAAGGTGAGGATGTCCCGCACCAACTCTTCCGTGAAGCCCAGGCTTCCAGCGCCAATGAATGCTATTTTCGTCATCTACTTTTTCTCCTTCAATGTTTCTCTATGAATACTTCGATTTCTGTTTGTGTCGGGGCACCTTCCATCGGACCTTGCTTGGTCACGGCCAACGCCCCGGCGGCATTGGCGAAACGGGCCACCTTTTCTAACGGCCAGCCATAACTCAAGGCCGTCAGGAAGGCAGCATTGAAACAATCCCCCGCCCCGGTCGGATCGATTTCTGGCACTTCGAGACCGGGCATATCCAGGCATCTGGCCGGTGAATACACAGAACAACCGGCCGCGCCACGTTTGAACACGACGATCTTATCCCCATCACCCAGCAGGGTTTTGGCGGCAACATCATCGTCCGTGCTTTCTGCCAGGGCGTGGGCTTCTTCCACAGTCGGTAAGAGCACATCCGCCGCGGCCAGGAAAGGGGCATAGATCGAGCGGGACTCAGCGACCGGCAGCAGCGCCTCCCGCAAATTAGGATCGAAGCTAAACTTGCCGCCGTTGGCTTTCGTAAATTCCAACGCCCGCATACACGTTTCCCGACAAGTTTCACTCAGTACCAAGGTAGAGCCGGAAATATGTAGCCACTCGATTTCACTGAAATAATCGGTTTCGAGTTGTTCGGGGTACATGGCTCCCGCGGCGGCGTAGCGCAGATGGAACACGAATTCGCGGCTGCCGTCCGTTTCATAAGCCACAAAGGCCACCCCGGTGGCATGGCCTGCTGGGGTTTGCAGGTATGCATAGTCGATGCCTTCATCTGCAAACCGGTTGCGCAGCAAGCGCCCAAAGGCATCTTCCCCCACTGCCCCAATAAAGCCAACCGGATTGCCCAGCCGGGCGGCGGCCACAGCCATGATCGCTGGGGCACCACTGGCAAACGGGCCGTTAAAGGTTCCGGGGCGATCCATCGGCTGTCCCACATCCGGGCGCATGATCTCGACCAGCGCCTCTCCAATTGCAATCATCTTTGGTTTCATCGATAGCGGACTCCTAACGGTGCAATTTACTGCGGGCAGGTCTCCAACCAGGCATCCAGGTCACGGTTTTTCAGGATCGTGCTGAATCCCAACTGCTGGGACTGCCGGCAGTAGTCGGCAAAATCACCATCCAGGTCGGTATACTCGGCCGCAAAGACCGGTTTACCGGCTGCAATGAATGGTACCATTTGATCGCACCAACCGTAATAGAAACAGTCCTCTGTGATTGCAAAATCGTACAAATCAACCAGGTCTCCCACCTGATCGGGGGCATTCTTCAAGCCAATTGCCAGACCACGGGCGTGGGCTTCATTTGCCAGCCAGATCGCATAGCGCAACTGGTCATCATAGGTAAGCGGAAAGCCGGTTTCATTGGTATAGATTTCAATATTATCCGGCTCAACGGCATCGAAACCCTTTTCAGCGCATTCGTCCAGACGCGCCAGCATGATCGGTGCCAGCAAATCGATGCGGCGGATATCCAGCCAGCGCTCTCCCGACCAGCCTTCATACTTCTTGCCCAACACTTCTTCGGGAAATTGATCGGCATCCGTGCGCCAGTTTTCATAAGAACCAACACTGATGTAGCAGATCACCTTGGCTCCCTGGCCATGAAAATGCTCGACCGCTGAAGCGTGCACATCAAGGTCGATATCGTATACATCGGCCTGCACGTCGAAATCGAATTTACCGGTAAGCTGCCATTGCCAGCTCAAACCCACCTCCGGCTGCCACCAAGTCTTCGCCGCCGGGGCAGAAGTAGGCACAGTCATATCCAACTCCATCTCAGAAACCGGCTCTTCCTGCGATGCGCAGGCCGAAAGCCATAAACCCAAAAATACGACTAGGAAAAACCGTTTCATTATTATCCCTTCATCCCGGTGAGGGTGATCCCGCGCACAATCCAGCGCTGCGTTGCCATGAAGACCAACAGCACCGGGAAAACCACCAGCACTGAAGCCGCCATGGTCAGGTGCAGTTGATCAGCGTGTTGGTTACTGTACCAGGTCAGGATGATCGGCAGCGTGCGCACGCGCTGTTCGGTCAGCACGATCAACGGCCATAGATAAGCATTCCAATTGTACATAAAAGTGAGCATTCCGAAAGTCGCCAGCGCCGGGCCAAGCTGCGGCAGCACCACGGTGCGATAAATGCGGAATTCCGACGCACCGTCCACCCGCGCCGCGTCCAGTAATTCGTCAGGGATCGAAAGCGCAAACTGCCGGAACATAAAAATGCCGAAGACATCGAGCGCGGCGGGGATGATCAATCCCCATAATTTATTCAAAAGCTTGAGTTTGGCCAGGATCAAATAACCAGGAATCATGGTCATCTGCGATGGCAAGATCAAGGTTGCCATGATGAACCAGAAAATGATATTCTTGCCCTTGAATTCGAACTTGGCAAAAACATACCCGAACAAGGAACTGGTAAACAAGACCTGGGCGACGTTGGCGAAGGCAATGATCGCCGAGTTGCGATAGAACACGCCCAGCGTCAGCGACGGGTCTTCGAAAATCGTTTGGTAGTTTTCAGTCGTGAAATCCTGGGGTAAGAACGTGGGCGGCACCTGCCGGATCTCGCGGCCGGATTTAAAGGAACCCAAGATCATCCATAGGAAAGGGAGCACGGCGATGATGCTGGCAGGCACTAAAATGAGGTAAGCCCCATACTGCCCCAGCCGGAAACGTCTCTTTTTGTGCGTGTTATTTGGAAGAGTTTCCATATTAATACTCCCATTCGGATTCTAACAAACGATTCTGGAGGAGAGAAATCACGATCACCACCAATAGAAGCACGATCGAGACCGCAGAGGCCCACCCCATGCGTTGGAAGCGAAAAGCATTATTATAGATATCGAGCACCAGGACGCGCGTCTGGTCGTTGGGACCGCCTTCTGTCATCACCTGAATGATATCAAAAACCTGGAAGGAAGAGATCATCGTAAATACCGATGCCAATAAGATCGTCGGGCGCAGCAGCGGCAGGGTGACGTATCGGAACATCTGATAAGAATTGACGCCATCCACGCGGGCAGCATCCTTGATCGACTCGGGGATACCCTGTAATGCAGCAATGAAGATCACCAGGTTATAGCCCAGGTCTTGCCATAGATAGGCAACGATCACCGCGATCAACGCCAGTGGAATTCCGATGAAGATCATATTTTGATCGCGCAGCCAACTGATGGCCGTGAGTTTTCCACGGATAAGGGTAATGATTGCATTGAGCAACCCGCGCTGCGGGTTGAAAACGTAGCCCCACATAATCGCCACGCCGACAGAAGGAGCCAAAACCGGCAGGAAGAAGAAGGTGCGGAATACGCCTTTGAAGCGGTCATGTACACTTTCAATCAAAACAGCCAACGGCAAGGTAATTGCCAGGTTGAGCGGCAGTACCAGAAAAGCAAATAACAGCGTCGTCTTGAAACTGCTGTGGAATTGACGTACAACCAGCGGCGCCTCCGGGGAAAAATCGAGCATATCCTGAAAATGCCGTAAACCAATAAAAGGATTGTCGCCGCCTAACCCCAGAATCGGACCACCTTGTCGACGGGCACTGTATTCAAAGAACGCCAACGCCAGTCCCCACAGCATCGGGAAAGCGGTCCAGAACGTCATATACAAGATCAGTGGCGTGACCGTGAAACCCAAGAAAGTGATCTTAGCCGAATCC
>JBNKDB010000536.1:0-5026 GCA_050288045.1 Anaerolineales bacterium
GCTCCTGCAACACCTGTTCGAAGGCTTTCCCGGTTACCCGCTCGATGATCGCTCCACAAAGATAGAACCCGGTATTGTTATACGAGAACACTTCACCTAATGGTGCACCTTGCTCGAGTCGTTCAACCGCCTGCACATATAAGGGCATCGCATCTGCCCCCGAGCCAGTATCGTAGAAGAAGTCGCCCTGGAACCCCGAGGTATGTGTCAGTAAATGCCACACGGTAACCGTAGCCGATACACCTTCATCAGCAACCTTGAACTCGGGCAAATAGCTCCGCACCGGCGCATCCAACGCCAGTAATCCGGCGTCTACAAGCTGCATGATCACCAGAGTCACAAACGTTTTTGTAATCGAACCAACCTGAAAGAGCGTATCGGCGTTTACGGCCAGCGGGTGCTCGACACTCGTCACTCCTGCACCATCCACCCAAACCTCACCATCCTGATAAATCCCCCAGGATACGCCCGGGACTTCGTGCTTGGCCATCTCCCGCTCGACAACTCCCCGCAGCGCGTCCCATTTTTCCTGCTTCTCCATAGACTATCTCCTTGTATAAGCTCCATAGTTCGATAGAGCCATCTATTTAGAATTAGCATCTGTTATTGAAAATTTTTAACTTGAAGCGATTTCCGTCGTATAATATCAACACCCTGCATATGAGGTCAATCGTTTAATGGATTTCTCAACAAAAATCCACGCCCTCAATCTACAGGCCCTGGAAATGCAGCAAACTAACCCCGCCAATGCTGTGGTCATGTGCCGCGAGATCATCACGCAGGCACATCAACTCGATGGAGAGATCCCAAATTTCGAGGACCGGCTGGCGCAGACCTATGCGATCCTGGGCGAATCCGAACGCGCTTTGGGGAATTTGAGCAATGCGCTCGAAGCCTATACCCATTCCTTGGCCTTGATGGAGGAAAACGGCGACCCGGCGCAAACCTTCAAATTGTTAGCTCATATCGGCAACGTTCAAGGACGATTGACCAATTATGCCGACTCGCTGGAGACGCGCTTTCGGGCGCTCGATATCGCTAGTGCACTCAATGACCCCCGCTGCGAAGTAGAAATCCTCAATGCTATTGGTTATACCTACGTTGTCCTGGAACAATATTCCGAAGCCATGCCCTACCTCAAGCGTGGCTTGAAGCTCCTGCAGATTAATGATCACAAGGATTTGCTTTCATACACCCTGGACAGCTTGTGCAATGCCTGCCAGAACCTAGAAGAACACGAAAAAGCGCTTGAATATGGCCGTCGAGCCTACAACCTTAGCAAAGAACTAGACGATAAAACCTGCCAGGCTACCCATCTGATCAGCCTGGGAAAAGCGTACCTGAAGATCGATAATGCCCCAGAGGCCATGCGTCAATTTCAGACCGCACTGGATATTGCCGAAGCGGGCAATTATCTTCCAGGGGCAAGCCTGGCACACTATCACATTGGGTTACTGCTAACCGACTGGCAGCAGTATAAACAGAGCCAGGAACATCTGGAAGCTGCGTTACATCTTGCCGAAGAGAACGACAGCGAGCATATGGTCTTCCAGTGCCATCTTGCCCTTGCTAATATGTACAAACAATCCGGCAATTACAAACTGGCGCTCATGCACCACGAGCAATTCCATGCTATCAAAGAAGAAGTTTTCGACACCGAAAGCCGCAATCAGATCCACAGCATCGAAGTCATCCACCAACTGGAAGCCGCCCGCAAAGACGCCGAAATCTACCGCTTGCGCAATGTTGAACTCACTGAAGAAATCGAACGCCGCAAGAAAGCAGAAGAGGGACTGAAACGGGCTGCCATTCTCGACCCACTAACCAGCTTATACAACCGGCGCTATTTCATCGCCCAGGCCAAGAAAGAACTTACCCGCTCCATCCGTTACCCACACCCGGTTGCCTTACTCATGCTCGACATCGATCACTTTAAAGATGTCAACGACCAATACGGCCATCTGGTGGGAGATGAAGTACTGATCGAGATCGCCAATCGCATCCGGCGCAGCCTACGCAAGGTCGACATCCCAGGACGCTACGGCGGCGAGGAATTTGTTGTCTTGCTGCCCGAAACTGACCTCGATGAAGCCCGCCAGGCAGCCGAACGCCTACGGCTCAGCATTACCACCAAGCCCACCAACACCAGCCGGCTCACCGTGCTGGTTACGGTAAGTATCGGCGTTGCCAGCATGTTCACCGGCGAAAGCCTGACGATGAATGAATTGATCGAGCGTGCTGACCTGGCCCTATATCATGCCAAGCAGAACGGCCGCAACCGCGTCGAAGCCTATAACGAAGACCTACACCGCGGCTAACAATCCAATCTCCTACACAAGCCTCCCCTTACGGCTCAACCGGCTTGTACCCCAATTCCTGAATCAATTCAACCGTCTTTTGTACACCAAGCTCATTCAAATGTTCTCCATCAGGAAGGATATAGCCCTTCGCACGCGGGTCCTCCGTGTGATCGACGCCATTGAAATCCTGGTAGCGCACAACAACCGGAACACCATATGCTTCTGCGGCCTGGTGCATCGCGCCGTTGTAATTCATCCAGAACTGGGTGCAATCATCGAAAACCCCTTCCTCTTGCCAAATGGACACTAGAGGATTATAGAGCTCGACCACCCGAATAATGACCGGCTGACCATCCCTCAGTTCAAGGATTTTGGCAATGATCCTTTCCAGATGTTCTACATAAACCGAGAACATTTCCGGGGAACTCTCTCCGTTTTCATATACAGGGCCAAGACAATTCGCCGAATTAAATGGCTGGGCTTCCGAAGCTGATTCCTCAGGATTGAGATGGAACACAACCATTTCGGCCTTTTGCAAGTTTTCCGAAAGATTCTTTAGCTTTGGATTGTAGGTGCTAGCCGGGTCTTCCAGGGCTGCCAAAACTTTTCCAGCAGGTAACCCGCCAATAGTCGCATCGTACACATTTACCGTTACGCCAACCTCTGCTTCAATTGCCGCTCCAAGCGCCTCGCCAACCTGGAACATCGAAGAGTCCCCAATTACAACCAGGTCCCATTCATCCATCGCCATCAAAATGTCTTCCGTTGAAGACACGGATTCTGCTGCTTCAGTAGCCCCCTTGCAACCAACCAGGCCACTTACTAGCATAAGCGCCATAGCAAACCCCAATGAAACGCGCATCACTTTGCACATATTTTCCTCCAGTGAGAACCATTCCCCTAGACCGAAAAATCACATCCACAACTCCTACGTGCAATCAGTTCGTTTTCCAGAATGATCTGCTTTTGCTTCACCTCCTTCCCAGCAATCCTGGCTTGCAACATTTTCATGGCCTGAAACCCCATCGCGTAAGCCGGGGCCGTCACCGTGGTCAACGCCGGCTCAACCAGGCTGGCAAGCTCGATATTGTTATAGCCCACCAGGGCAACATCCTCCGGAATCCGCAGGCCGTTCATTTTGAGCGCCCGCATGGCACCAATTGCCAGCATATCTGCAATCGCAAAGATCGCGGTCGGCGGTTTCTCTAACTGCAACAATTTCTGCGCCCCCAGGCTCCCGCTTTGAATTGAAAAATCGGGCACTTCTACAATGAGATTGGGATCTTCAGCCATACCGAATTCCGTACACGCCATCCGATAGCCTCGAACGACGCCGGCAACAACATCCCATTCCAACGGGCAAGTAAGCAAAGCAACCTCCCTATGCCCATGCTCAAACAGGTGTTTCGTTGCCTTATATCCGGCAGCAAAGGAATCGAACAGAACCGAATATTCCTTTGCTTCGACGATATCCGCATAGACAACCGGCACGGATTTATTTGTATCGCGCTTTAGATATTCATTTCCTACCACATGCCCGGTAGAAGCCAAGACCAAGCCATCTACCCCTTTAGCAAGATATTGTTTAACCGTCCTCTGTGCAAATTCGGGATTATCACGCGTGTAGCTGACAAACAACAATGTAGGCGAATCCAAGGCGGCGTCTTCCAACCCCTGTAAAAATGGGCCATAAAAGGGATTATGCCCAGGCAGCAAAACCCCAACCGTAAACGATGTCGCTTGAGAAATATGCTGCGTAAAATCATAATGATCATATTCCAGGATTGTTGTTCCCCTTCCCTGCCGAGTTTCGACCAGGCCCTCTGCTTCCAACTTACGATAAGCGAACCGGATCGTGTGCATATGGACACCGAGCACCGCCGCCATTTTACGGATCGGCGGAAGCCGATCCCCTGCGTGCAGCTCCCCACTGACAATCAACCATTTGATCTGATGGTAGAGCTGCGCAATGATCGGCAACGCATCGGTTGGATCGATACGGACAAAACGTTCTATTTTTTCCATATAACATACCTTATTGTTATAATTATATATAACAATTATCGAGAGTCAAGTGTCATTCCTCTAACATCAATTCCAGCCCGCTTTTCATCGTATTAGCATATAATCAAGTATCCCCAAAAATTGGAAGGTACCCATGAAAAACGCTTTTGAATCCTTCTCGCTTCAACGCCCCACCAATGACGACCTCCAGGCTGTTTTCGATCTGGTCGTGGCCTGCGACATCGCTGAATACGGTGAACCGGATACAGACCTGGAAGATATCGAAGGTAACTGGGAAGACATCGATCTATCTCAGGATGCCTGGCTGGTTTATGATACCGCCGGAAGGTTGGTTGGGTATGCAGCCATCATGTCGCGTTTTGACCAATTCACTTTTGAAACCTACGCCCATCCAGGCCAGACCGACATTGATTTACACCATGATCTGCTCGACCTATGCGAACAACGCGCTATGCAGCGCCTGCAAACCGAAAACCTGGAAAAGGGACAGGTTACCCTATATACCTCCCACACCAACCAGGCCCTCAACCAAATCGTTGAAGCAGCCGGTTTCAACCTGAAGAAATATCACTACCAGATGGATGTCGAATTCAACGCCCTGCCGCCTACACCCACCTGGCCGGAAGGCAGCACGCTGCGTAATTTCATCCCCGACCAGGATGAACGCGCCACTTTCGATTTCATCCAGACCGCCTTCGACC
>JBNKDB010000537.1:0-4124 GCA_050288045.1 Anaerolineales bacterium
CAGCCACTGGTAGGCTCAGGTTGGGTTTCATCTTCGGGGAGCGGCTTCAGGTGGATTTGGGAGACCAGCAGCGCTGAGATCAGGAAGGTGATCGCGTCGACGATCAGGGCGGCGCGCACGCCGAAGATGGCCGAAAAGCCACCGCCCATCGCGGCTCCGATGGCCAGCATGGCCGACCAGGTGATCGAGGAAAGCACATTGCTGGTCAGCAGTTCTTTGTCGCCTTCCACCAGGCTGGGCAAGAGGGCCGAACTGGCGGGGTTGAAGAAGGTTGAGATCGTCAGTTGCAGCGCGGTCAGGATATAGATCAACCAGACGCGTTCGGGACGATCCACCCACAAGAAGCTGAGCACAATCCCGGCGCGCATGATATCGCTGACTACCATAACGAGCTTGCGGTTGAAGCGGTCGGCGACGACACCGGCGACCGGGCCAAAGATGAATTGTGGCAGAGTGCGGGCCAGGAATAAGCCGCTGACCGCCAAACCGGTATTGGTGTAGCGGCTGACCAGGATGACGGTGGCAATGGTATTGAACCAATCACCCAACAGGCTGACAACAGAAGCCAGCCACAAGTTGCGGAAATATGGCCGGCAGCGTAAGAGGGTAATGTAACTATTCATAGAGGGGTATTATAGTTGTTTGTTGATATTCCTGGACGATAAAAAATCCGGTGCACAGGCACCGGATTTTTGCTAAGGTCTGGGATAGGTGGTTTTACGGTGAAGGTGTTACCGTAGCGAAATCG
Organism: Anaerolineales bacterium; assembly: GCA_050288045.1. Lineage (GTDB taxonomy): Bacteria > Chloroflexota > Anaerolineae > Anaerolineales > UBA11579 > JAFGRA01. Next base: position 749 of record JBNKDB010000537.1, read on the forward strand.
ACGACCGGCACGGTGGGCACTTCGCCGCGTACGACGATGTCTACCCAGAAAGCCTGCGTGTTGTTTGGCCCGTAGCCAAACAAATTGCCTTCGGCGTCCGCCAGCAGCCAGTAGCCGCGGTAGGGGCCAGGTGCATAAGGGGCAGTCAAAACTACGGAGAGGTTCGTGTAGCCACCCGGGGGGATGCTGAATTGCAGGGGTAAAGGTGTGCTGCCGTTCAGGCGGTCGCCATCGAAGAATACCAGGGCATATTGCCCGGCAGTCCAGGTGCAGGTGCCATCATTCTGTACGCGCCAGCGCTTGGTGAAGACTTCGCCGGGGTCGACGCGCGTGCCATCGGCGATGGTGTCATCGTAGACGAAACGCATCGAATTGCAAGGTACCAGTGTTTGCGTAATCGTCGGTGAAGGCAGGTTCTCGGCGGTGGCGGTCATTTGGGCCGGTTCCGGAGTGGGAGAAGGCGTGACCGGGGTAGGTGTGGAAGAGACCACGATAGCAGTCAGTGTGTTGGGAACCTGGGTGAGGGCAGATAGCGTGCCTGCCAGGCGAGTCAACTGCACACCAGGCACCGTTGGGCTGGGCGTGCTGGTGGCGGTAGCATCATCTGTGGCGGTAACGACGACTTCCTCAGTAACAATTACTTCTTCGGTCACGATGGTGGGAGTCGTGTTCGCCAGCGCAGTCAGGGTCATTTCTACAACAGCCAGGGTCAGGTCGATGTTGACATCCTCTTCCTGGGATTCCCCGCCGCCAACGCCATCCGCAGTGATCGGTGTAGCTGTTGCTGCTCCGGCAACCGGGGTTGCGTTAGGGTCAAGCGTTGCGTTGGGGTCAATGGTCGCGTTTGGGTCGACCGTCGCGGCCGGTTGAGTCAAGGCGACCGAGTCACAGCCGGCCAATAATATCAGCAGTAGAATTGCCAGTAACGCGAACCAAGTTTTCTTCGGAATCATCATCTGCGACTCCATTCTCACTTTCGAAATTTTTTCTTTGTGTATACAGTGCAATTTCCGGGCCAAGTGGCTCAAAAACGAGATTTCTATACTTCCCACTACTATACAAGAACTCCCAGGAACGCGCAACCAGAACGGGCTGGCAGGGTGGCATACGGATTGGGCCATTGGTCATGGCTGCCTATTATTTTGCTGCGCTATCGAGAATTCCGCTTTTGCTGACCTTGGGGGTGCTAATGTTCGTTCGCAAGCATTTTATTCGGATGGAGTAGACTTTCTAGTATTTCTTCGACTCTTGATGAATAGAGGAAGGAAAAGCACCAACCAGGCACCGCTGGCATCGATGAGTACGTCAACCGGCCCGGCACCGCGTCCAGGCACGAAGGATTGGTGGAACTCATCGCTGATGCCATACAACACGGCGAAACCAAATGCAATCCAACGCGTGCGGCGATCATGCTTGCCCAGGCCGAAGAGATAGCTACGCGCTAATAGGGCATAGATCAGCAGGTGGCCCAGTTTTTTGACTACTCGGTTGGCAGCCCCAAAGTTCGGGATCTTGACCGGCTCTGGGCTGAATTGGGTTTGTAATCCGGCATCGGGGATCGCGGAAAAGGCAAAGATCACCAGCATGAGTATGATCGCAGGCAGCCAGCGTACCCAGGCTGGTATATGAGCAGGTTTCATAGCTTCGATTGTATCACTGCGCCGGAAACTGCCGCAATGCTCATATTGATGTTGATTGATACACCACCCGGAAGCGTTCGCAAACCACTTCCATTTCGGGGTGGGGCGCTTTGTCGATCTTGGCCAATTCGCGCTGGTAATAGCCCCAATGGGCATCGTGCCAGTATGCCAAAGACCGGTCACCTTCGCCTTCGTCGTAGGCGAACCGGGCATCCACTTGATTGAAAGGCTTGACTTCGATTTCGGTGGTTTCGATAATGCAAATCGGATCGCCTTTGCCATCCAGGATAATGCTCAATTCGCCAACCTGGGGCAGCGCTTCTCCTTCAATTTCATATTCCCACACAACTGAAGTGGTTGCGGTTTTGATGCCTTGGACCACTAATGTGCTTAATTCATCGGCCATTTCCGCTCCGCTGCCAAAAGCCCAGGCGGTGTAGGTCAGGGTGGCTTTGTCTATATCCTCGGGCAGGTTATCCAGATAGGTTTGCCAGTATGCTTTGATCTTCTCTTCGTTTTGCATTGATTTTTTTCTATTACATCCTTATGTTCTGGTCGGTTTGATCGCACCTTGATTGAGCTTGAGCGCCGGGCGGCCACGCACAATGCGCACTTCCCCAATGACTTTTCTACAAGTGGGACAGGTAGGACGCGTGCCAAGCGGCAGGTTTTCGATACCGACGTTATCTTCGGTGAGATGATCGAGGAAGCATTTGACCAGCCGACCGCGGCCGCCTTTGTAATATTTGAAGAGCAGGAAGCCGCATTGGCATTCGACTTTGATCACGCGTCCTGGGGACAAGAAAACTCTCCTCTTGTAATGGATGGAAATGATGGCTGATTCAGGCCATCCGGCTGAGAATAACAAAGGGATGGTTGTCTTTGGGGCGCTCAAAATCCTGTTCGAATTTGAACCCAGCTTTCTCCCATACTCGCCGGGCGCGTTTGTTGAAGTCGGCGATGGTGACGCGTAAGTGTTCAGGGTTGTAGGTCTGGATGCCGAATTGGATCACAGCCTGGACGAATTGAATGCCTAGTCCTTGTCCGGTCAAGTTGGGGTGCACGCCCAGGCCAATATCCAGCGCTTCATCGGCATAATCTCCGCCGGGTACCTGCGCATCCAGACCATACGTGCAGAAGGCAACCAGTTCACCGGCCTGGTTCGTCATGGTGAAATAGGGATATTGAGGTTCGAGCAGGTATTGGATATCATTCTCGATGTTTTTCGGCTTGGGGTTGTAGAAATCGTATGGGGGCGGGTAGCACCAGTTCAAGACGGTGCGCGCGGCAGCCTCGTCGATGGTTTGGAAGATGAATTCGGATAGAGGAATGTTTCGGTCTGTCTGCATATTGATACCGATTGTTTTTTGAAATTAAGCCGATCCATTCGGTGAATGGGGAAATATTTCGTATTCTACCCGCCGCTCGGAGGTTTCTGCCAGTGTCATGCCCAGTTTTTCCATCACACGGATCGAGGCGAAGTTATCCCGGTTGGCGGTAGCAAAGATGCGTACCAGACCTAAGCGGTTGAAGCCATAGTCGATTTGCGCGGCGCCAAATTCGGTTGCCAGGCCCTGCCCCCAGTATTCCGGCAGGAACATCCAGGCGATGTCACCCTCCATGCCGTGGTCTTCTTCGACCGGTTCCATACCGCAGCGCCCAATCATCTCGCCGGTTTCTTTGAGGATAGCAGCGCATAGGCCAAAGCCAAATTGCTGATGGTCGGCAATATGGTG
>JBNKDB010000538.1:0-4669 GCA_050288045.1 Anaerolineales bacterium
CAGCAGCCATATCCTCACCGAACTACGTTTGGAGATCGATAAACCGGAAGTCATTATCCGGCCTGATCTGTCTAACTATGGCATGCTTGATGATGTCGTGGTGGGAGAACTGGTGAAACTTGGTGAGCAAGCCACCGAAGCTGCTCTGGACGACTTGTACCGAGCGGTAAGCTGGCAAGGACGCCTGGCGCAGCGCCTGGGCGTATACAAACGAAAGCAGGCTGAATGAGCCGCGATCTGCGTAAGTATGCCCGCCAAACCAATTTCCGGGTTTTGGTACTCATCATCCTGGCGATTATCGTACTCGGCGAAGCGTTCATCTATTTCGTTTATGGCCCGGCAGCCACGGTTACAGGACTGATTTGTTTCGGGGGCGCTGTGATCCCGCTGTTACTGATCTGGCTGTTTCTCAAGGGGATGGATTGGATTGTGAAGCGTGGCAACGAGCAATAAGATCGAGACCCTGCAACTCAACGACTGGGTATTGAAGTATCGCCAACCGTTGGGTGGAGAAGCGCGCAAGGTGTTCCTGCTGGTGCATGGTTGGACGGGCGATGAAGATTCGATGTGGGTATTTGCCTCTCGGTTGCCGGAAGACGCGCTGTTGATTGCGCCGCGCGCCCCGTACCCCTCCGAAATCGGGGGGTTCAGCTGGGTGGAGCGTAAGTCCGGCGAGTTGCCCTGGTTGGACGATTTCCGCTTCCCGGTTGAACTGGTGCAGATGCTTTTGAATGACCTTTCCGGCCGGTTTGTAGGGGATTTTAGCCAGATCGATCTGGTAGGTTTCAGCCAGGGTGGTGCGTTGGCCTTAGCCTTTGCGATGCTCAACCCGGCCCGGGTAAAGCGCGTCGCCGGATTGGCAACTTTTTTGCCGGAAAAATCCGATGACCTGATTAGTCGCAAGCCGCTGGTTGGGAAGTCGATTTTCATGGGACATGGCACCGAGGATGACATCGTTCCGGTTGAATTGGCGCGTGATGCCGTTCGGCAGTTGCAGGCCGCCGGGGCAGATGTGAGCTACTGTGAGACCGAGGTGGGGCACAAACTAGGGGCCGATTGTTTCAATGCCTACGCGGCCTTCTTTAAACACGAATAGGTAATATAAGGGGAAAACACGAATGTTTTTATTCGTGATATTCGACCTATTTGTGTCATTCGTGTTTTTTGAAAATGCCTTTCCAGATAGTTTTAGACTATAATTGACCACATGGATGAGAGTCAATTAAAACAACGTATGCTTTCCCTGCGCGAGCAAATTCGCAAACACAATTACCAATACTACGTGCTCAACGACCCGCTGATCAGCGACTACGAGTGGGATCGCTTGATGAACGAACTCAAGCAGATCGAAGCCGAACATCCCGATTGGGTTACGCCGGATTCGCCCACACAGCGCGCCGGGGCCGAACCGGCGGACCGTTTTGAGAAGGTCGCCCATCCTGCCCCGATCTTGAGCCTGGCGAATGCCTTCAATGGTGACGACCTGCGCGCCTGGTTGGAGCGCGTCGGCCGCCTGGATGAGCGCGTTTTCGACGCTGATTTCGTGCTCGAACCCAAACTGGACGGCCTGACCGTGGTCTTGCATTACCGCAACGGCGTATTCGTGCAAGGCGCGACGCGCGGCAACGGCGAGATCGGTGAAGATATTACCGCTAATCTGCGCACGATCAATGCCTTGCCGCTGCGTATTCCGGTCTTGTCGGATGGGCCAACGCCGCCGCCGTACCTGGTGGTGCGCGGGGAAGCCTTTATGAACATCGCTGATTTCGACGCCTTGAACCAACGCCTGGAAGAAGCCGGGGAACGTACCTACGTCAACCCGCGCAACACCGCTGCCGGGGCCTTGCGCCAATTGGATTCGAATATCACTGCCACACGCCCGCTTACCTTGCTGGTGTATGCCATCGTGACCGGGGAAGGGGAATTGCCTGCCACGCAGTGGGAAACATTAAATTATTTGCGCGCTTTGGGCTTCCCGGTCTCGGATAAATCGCAACTCGTTCACGACATTGATGCGGTTGTGACCGGGTGTGAGGCTTGGATCGAGGCGCGCGAGAAGCTGCCCTATGAGATCGACGGCGTGGTGGTCAAGATCAACGATCATGCCCTGGCCGACGGGTTGGGCGTGGTAGGTAAAGATCCGCGCGGCGCGATTGCTTTCAAATTCCCGGCGCGCGAAGTGACCACCGAGTTGCTGGATATTGGTGTCAACGTCGGGCGGACAGGTGTGCTGACGCCTTTTGCGATGCTCGACCCAGTCGAGATTGGCGGCGTGGTGGTCAGCAAGGCCACGCTGCATAACTTCGATTATATTGCGGAGAAAGACATCCGCGTTGGCGACCGTGTGCTGGTCAAGCGCGCCGGTGACGTGATCCCTTACGTGATCGGCCCGGTGGAAGCGGCGCGTTCTGGAAATGAGAAACCCTACGAGCCGCCGCAGGTTTGCCCGGATTGTGGTGAGCCGGTCGAGCATTTTGAAGGTGAAGTGGCCTGGTATTGCGTCAATGCGGGCTGCCCGGCACAATTGATCCGCAACCTGGAACATTTCGTCTCGCGCGGCGCTCTGGATATCGTCGGTCTGGGTATCAAGATCGTCGAACAGCTTGTCAACGAAGGGCTGATCAAAAATGTGGCCGACCTGTATACACTGACGCGTGAAGATTTATTGGAACTGGAAGGCTTTGCCGAGAAGAAAGCCGACAACCTGATCGCCGCTATCCAGACTTCCAAACAGCAGCCGTTGGCGCGCCTGATCAACGCTTTGGGTATCCGCCTGATTGGAGAGGTAGGCGCGACCGAATTGGCGAGCCATTACCGCACGCTGGATGAACTAGCCGCTGCAAAAGTCGAAGACCTGGAAGCGATCGAAGGTTTTGGTCCCAATATGGCCCAGGCTGTGGTGGACTGGTTTGCGCGCCCGGCCAACCAGCAAGTGCTAGCAAAACTCAAGGTGGCCGGGTTCTGGCCGGTGGCTGAACGTCCCAATGTGGATGAACTTGGCGAGCAGCCTTTTGCCGGGCAGACCTTTGTAGTGACCGGCACATTAGCAGGCTTTTCGCGTCAGGAGGCCAAGGAATACATCCAGGCGCGCGGTGGCAAGGTGTCTTCCTCGGTCAGTTCCAAGACTGATTATGTGGTAGCCGGAGAGAAACCCGGTTCGAAGTTGACCAAGGCCCAGGATCTGGGGGTGACTGTGCTCGACGAAGATGGCCTGCGCCGGTTGGGATGATTTGTGACCCACACTGAAGCCTGCATAACACTCAAGGCGGGGCGTGAGAAGCCGCTCCTGCGTCGGCACCCCTGGGTATTCTCAGGGGCGATTGCGCGCCTGGAAGGTGACCCGCAGCCGGGTGAAACCGTATGTGTGCGCAGCTCCAAAGGCACGTTTTTGGCGCGAGGTGCGTATAGCCACGAATCGCAAATCCGTGTACGGGTGTGGACTTGGGATGAAGCAGAAGCTGTAGACGAAGATTTTTTCCGCAGGCGGCTTGAAAACGCGATTGACGCCCGAACAGCGCTGCTTGAACAGGGCGTTACCGATTCGGCCCGCCTGGTGTATGCCGAGGCGGATGGTATCCCCGGCCTGATTATTGATCGTTTTGGCGAGGGATTGGTAGCCCAGTTCTTGAGTTGGGGGGCGGAACGTTGGAAAGCGACGATCCTGCAAGTCCTGATCGACCTGACTGCCCCAGGTTGGATTTACGAACGCTCGGATGCCGATGTGCGCGAATTGGAAGGGTTACCGGTGCAGCAGGCATTGATCTATGGTGAATCCCTGCCCGCAGGCTTTTGCATCCACGAGCATGGTTTGGCCTACGTTTTGGATGTTGCCGAGGGACATAAGACCGGTTTTTACCTCGACCAGCGCGATAATCGCCTGGCGTTCCGCGGCCTGGCGGCCGGGGTCGATGTGCTGGATTGCTTCGCCTATACCGGTGGCTTTACACTGAATGCCCTGGCCGGTGGTGCAAAATCGGTGGTGGCGGTGGATAGCTCCACTCCGGCGTTGGAAGGCGCCCGCGAGAATATTGCTCGCAATGGGTTGCCACTCGATAAAGTCGAATTGATCGAAGGAGACGTCTTCTCTGTGCTGCGTACCTTCCGAGATGAAGGTCGTAGTTTTGACGTCATTGTGCTCGATCCACCCAAATTCGCGCCGACCTCGGCGCAGGTGCAGCGCGCCGCTCGGGCTTACAAGGATGTCAATCTGTTGGGGTTCAAGCTGCTGCGTCCAGGCGGAAAGCTGGTGACTTTCTCGTGTTCCGGTGGGGTGGATGCGGCCTTGTTCCAGAAGATCGTGGCCGACGCCGCCCTGGACGCAGGCGTGGAAGCCCAGATCATTGGCTACCTGCACCAGGCTGGTGACCACCCTGTGGCCTTGAATTTCCCGGAGAGTGCCTACCTCAAGGGGCTGGTCTGCCGCATTTCTTGATTAAGGACTGATAGTGTGCAATAATTGGCAGTGATGATGATCTGCTGGTGGATGTTGATGGATGACTGACCTTTCGCAAACCGAACTCGATATCTTGCTGGGTTCTTCCGGGCCGTTGAATTTGCCGGGAATCAACCTGGCTGCTTTGGATTTCAAGTCGAAGGGCCTGGCCAAGGCCAATCTGGAGAGCGCCAATCTGGCCGGTGCACATCTGGAAGGCGTCGACCTGCGCGAGGC
>JBNKDB010000539.1:0-3950 GCA_050288045.1 Anaerolineales bacterium
AAAAATGTCATATCCGTACCCGGACTACCCACCTTATCGGCATAGAAAAGATGGTAGGCAGAAACATCATCCTGATTGACGGATTTCTTGACCAGGCGCAAGCCCAGGGTTTGGGTATAGAAATCAACATTGCGGGCGATCTGCGCACTGACCGCAGTAACGTGATGAATACCATTAAGTTGCATCGAGCACCTCTATTCCTAATTTAAGGCTATCAATTCAGTCTAATATTACCTTATTTATGCCTTTTTTATCATAATAATACTATTAATAAATTCGTTCCACCCCACAAAAAAAGCGAGTGTCACAAAAACACTCGCTAAAAAATTGCGTTTCGATCAAACGGTCGTAGTTTACTCTTCGGTCAGATTCTCGGCGGGAATGCCCAAAAAATAACGCAGCCCGGAGAGGTTTTTATTGGTAATCAAGCCATCGCTGTATTCTTTTAAGATCTCCTTGGGGTTGAAACCGATTGCCAAACCGGCATTCTGTAACATGAAGCGGTCGTTGGCTCCATCCCCCACGGCCACGATCTGGTCGGGCGAAATGCCTTCCTGCTCGGCAATGATCTGGATGATATGGCCCTTTTGCTCGGCATCGATGATGTCGCCTTTGATCTTCCCGGTCACTACGCCGGCTTCGATTTCCAATTCGTTAGCAAAAACGTAATCCAACTGCAAGCGATCCTTGAGATAGTCGGTGAAGAAGGTAAAACCCCCTGAGACCACGCCAACCTTGTAACCCATCGAATGCAGCGTTGAGATCAGTTCTTCCGCCCCGCTGGTCAGATTGATCGTGCGAGAGAGCTTTTCGAGCTGCTCGGTGGTCAGTCCTTTGAGCAAACTCACTCGGCGCCGCACCGCTTCCTTGAAGTCCAGGTCACCATTCATCGCCAATTCGGTCATCTTCTGCACTTCATCCCCCACCCCGGCTACCTTTGCCAACTCGACGATAATCTCTTCTTTGATGATCGTGCTGTCGACATCGAAGATCACCACGCGCTTTGGCTTCTGAAACACATTGTATTCCTGTAGCGAAATATCCAACCCGGTGCGCTCCATGAAGGCCAGCAAGTCTTTGCGGAATGCTTTCAGGTCGCTGACTTCGGAGGCATCGAGGATGATCTCCATGGCGATGTATTCGCCGCGGGCGATCATCTTGGCGTGCTCGATGTTGAACCCGCTCCTCGAGAGTTCCAGCGAAACCTCGGCCACAATGCCGGGGCGGTCAGCGCCCATCAAGGTGAGCAGCATCATGTGTTTATTTACCTTACGGCGTCCGGCCTCATAGGGTTCTACGCGCACGCCCAGGTCGAAGTTCACGGCGCAGCCATCGATAGCCCGCTTGAACTCCTCGTATGTACAGCCCGCCGCATCGATATCCACCACCAAAAAGATGGTGAACACGCCGCGGATAGCGCGCGCTTCCACATCCACGATATTGATATCCATCTCCGCTACCGTGCTGGTCATGCAGTGCAGCAGGCCGGGACGGTCCTTGCCAATCGCAGAAACAATAAATAATGATGAATCCATACATCCTCCTACGGCAAAATAATGGCCTACTATACTACAAAATCCAGTTGTCTATACATGAAAAGGGGGCAAGTTTGAGAATTTTAAGATAGCGGAATTGTCAGGAGTAAACACGAATTGAACGAATATTTAAAAATAATTCGCGTCATTCATGTTCCTTGCTCTCCCCATACAAAAACTCTGCGCCTCCGCGCCTCTGTGGTGAATATTTTTACCGCAGAGATCGCAGAGAAACGCAGAGTAACAACAAAAACACTTATGTTCTCTTATCTTCTAACACTCACTTGCTGCTCCCCCTTCATCAACCATACGTACCCGTCTTCCAAACCCGGGCTGGCTGGCTCGGCCTGCGGGTAATCTCCAATCCCATCGCCGACCACACGGTACTGCACACCATTTGCCAGGTGCAGCATCGAGACCACGGTCAGGTTGTGATTGGGCTTTTCTCCACTCGGGCTGGCAACCATCCACACGTGTCCCTGCGCCTGAGCGATCAACGTTGCCGGAGCGCCCAGGAATCGAATCTGGCCGCGATCCAGCACCGCCATCGTGCGGCAGGTCTGGCCGATGTCCTCAACAATATGCGTGGAAAGCAGCACAATGCGATCAGCCGCCAGATCGACCAGCAAGTTGCGGAAACGGATACGCTCCTCGGGGTCCAGCCCGGCAGTTGGCTCGTCCACGATCAGGATTTTGGGGTTGTTGACCAGCGCCTGGGCAATCCCCACCCGGCGCTTCATCCCACCGGAAAAGCCCTTGATCTTACGCTCGGCCACATCGTCCAGTGATACCAGTTCCAAAACCTGCTGCACGCGCTGCTGGCGTTCCTTTGATGCAGCCACGCCCTTCAAGATCGCCATGTAGTCGACGAACTGGCGGGCGGTCAGATCGGGATACAGACCGAGTTCCTGAGGCAGATAGCCCAACATCGCTTTGACCTGTTGGCGGCCGCTTTCCGTATTCATGTCATGCCCGTCGACGACCACGCTACCCTCGGAGGCATGCACGATCCCGGCCAGGATGCGCATCAACGTGGTTTTCCCAGCTCCATTTGGCCCTAGCAGGCCAAACATCCCCGCCCCAATTTCCAGGTCGATGCCCTTCAAGGCATGCACCTTACCATGATAAGTCTTTTGTAAATTCTTGATTTCAATCATCGTAATTTCCTTTTATATGTAACGTTCTTGTTTCTTGAGCAGCAGCCAGGAAAACAACAAGCTCACGATTGTGATTCCGGTCAGCATGATTTGGTTGCGGGGCACATCAGCATGCCCGGCCGCCATCGCGCCAAAGAAAAGCAGGAACAGGCGCGCAGTTTCGTTGTAGGCGAACCATCCCCGGGCGATCAACTGCGTGATCCACAGCGTTCCGGTGAAAGCCGCCCCCGCGTGGCTGTTTCCTCCCAGCAAGGACACCAATGCACCCACTGCGATCATGGTCAGGCAGGGCACCAGCCAGGCCAGCAACGCCTGCCAGAAATTACCCAGATGCGGGTCAACCCGCAGCATCGCTAGCACGCCCTGAAAGCTCAAGCCTACCGCCAGGATCACAGCCAGCACCAATCCCAGCCGCTCGGCCAACATGCGCCAGGCCGGGCGCGCCGTAGCGAACTGTAACTCCAGCGCCGAATCTTCCAGCACGGCGTAGGCCGCCAGGCCACCCGCCAACAATGGCATTACGAAGCCCAGGAAAGCCCGGCCTGCCGTAGACTGATTGTCGCCTTCGAAAAACAACGCTAACATCAATACGAACAAGCCCCACATCGCCAACGGCAGCCAGAACTGGTCTTTCTGAAATGCCTGAAAAGTATACTTAATCGATAACCGCATTGCTAATCCTCTAACCTCGACTTGAACGCCAATTTAACAATTGCGCCATGCCAAATAGCGCCAATCCGGCACAACTCAGGATGACAAAAATATTCAACAGCGCGTCCAGCCAATCATAATTTTGAGTGATAAACTCTACCCCAAATAAGCCTTTCATTGCATAGGCACCAGCCGCCGATAACATCGTCTTCGATAATGAAGGTAAAAAATCCAAATTCAGATAGTTGCCCCAATACCAGTATCCAGTGAACAAGATCTGGTACACTCGTAAAGACATCCACAACGGACAAAATAGTGAAAAGGCGATTACAAACAATATTGCCGGAAGGCAAACAGCCATAAATGTCACCAGACTCAAACCAATGAAATCTATCGACAATCCCTGTATAACAGCCATTAAAGCCAACAATAGATTCAAACCTAGCGCCAAAAGAACGAACGATAACGCTGTCCCCACATATTTACCAAGCACATATTTCCAACGTTTTATGCGGGATGCTTCCAGCAATTCTCGTACTTTCAATTTATCATCCCGAACTGCTCGATCGGCGGCAGCGATCCCAATCACGACGGGGACCGACAGATT
>JBNKDB010000540.1:0-3479 GCA_050288045.1 Anaerolineales bacterium
TTGGGTGTAAGCCGCTACCACGCAGCCCCACGGCTCCAACAATGAGGATTCGGCATAGCCCATTTCCTCGCCAACCGGCAGCAGGCAAGCGCCCGCGTCCGTGTCCAGCACTTCCGGGCCGATCAAGTGGTACTGGATCAACCCGCCGGGGATGGTGTAACCGTAGGCCGTACTCTTGCCATTCTGGTAAATGTCGGGCTGCACGGCCAGACGCTGGCCGGGGTGATACTTATCTTTGAGGTCCGCCCCCACTTTGATGATCGTCAGGGCAACCTCGTGCCCCAGACGGGAAGGATCATTTTCCAAATCGCGGTTGTACAGCTTGGGGTGGTTGCGCCCCTGCTTGATGATCTTGACATCCGAGAAGCACATCCCCACGCTGTCGATCCTGACCAATAATTGATCGTCCCCCGGTTCGGGCACGGACAGCGTTTCGGGCTGGCCGTCCCGCCCAAAATTTTCCAACCCGGCCCCATAAAAATTCCAGGCCCAGGTTTCCTTTGGCACCGAAAGATCACGTTGATACAATTCATGCTTTAAAGCCATTGCTTTTATACCTGATTTTCCTTTACAAGTTTTCGAACTTGAGCCGCCGTCGAGCACTCAAGCGCTTTTGCCGCTAATTTTTGGGCGCTCTCGAAGTCCATGCCGCGGATAATTGCTTTCACTTCTGGGATCGCCGGGACACTGACACTCAACTCATCCACGCACAGCCCCAACAAAACCGGCACAGCAACCGGGTCTGAACCGAGTTCGCCACACACGCCAACCCACTTGCCATGTTTATGCGCCCCTTCCACCGTCTGGGCGATCAAGCGCAGTACAGCAGGATGCAGGCCGTCCAGGTTCTTGGACAGCGAGCCATGCATGCGGTCGGTTGCCAGGGTGTATTGAGTGAGGTCATTGGTGCCAATCGAGAAGAAATCGACTTTCTGGGCGAATTTATCCGCCAGCAAAGCAGCGGAAGGCACCTCGATCATGATGCCCACCTTGACCGATTCGGCATGCTGCTCGTCGCGCACTTCGGCGACCACATTCAGCGCCTTGCACAACTCATCCACATCCGAGATCATCGGGAACATGATGTGCAAGTTGCCGTGCTGCGCAGATTTCAGTAAAGCGGTCAGTTGTTCCCGCAGAATGTCCAGATTCGCCAGCCCCAGGCGGATGCCGCGCAGCCCCAGGAAGGGGTTTTCTTCCTGCGGGGTCTGGATATAGGGGATCGGTTTATCGCCACCTACGTCCAGAGTGCGCACCACCACGGGCTGCGCCCCCATCGTTTTCAAAATCGTACTGTAAACTTCCACCTGCTCCTGCTCGGTTGGTGGAGTCGTTCTTTCCAGGAACAAGAATTCGGTGCGCAGCAACCCGACGCCTTCAGCACCCATTTGCAGCGCTTTCTCGGCTTCTTCGGCCCCACCGATATTGGCGACCACCTCGACGCGGTGCCCATCCTGGGTTACGGCCGGGTCGGCCGCAATCGCTTTCATCTGTTCCTGGCGCGTAATTTCGTCCTGCTGGTCCTGGCGGGCCTGTCCGACCTCGGCCGCAGTGGGGTCGACCAGCACAAAGCCTTCCTTACCATCCAGAATGACCTGTGTACCGGAGGCCACCCCCAGGATTTCATCATCGATGCCCACCACCGCCGGGATACCCAAAGCCCGCGCGATGATGGCGGTGTGCGAAGTTGGGCCGCCTTCCGAGGTACAAAAGCCCAGCACCTTAGTAGCATCCATCGAGACCGTATCCGAGGGAGAAAGGTCACGCGCGCTGATGATCACTGGGTGATCGGGCAGCTCGATGCTCGCCACTTCTTCACCCAGCATGATGCGCAAGACGCGGTAGCCCACGTCATACAGATCTGCCGCTCGCCCAGACAGTACCGGGTCGGATAGCCCGGCCAGGAATTTGCTTTTCTGGTCGATCACATACTGAAATGATTTCGCCGCGCTCTGGCCGCTATCCAATTGCTGTTCGATTTCCGCCAGAATTTCTTCGTCGGAGAGTAATTCAATATGGACATCGAAGATCGCCGCTTCCTGCGTTGCACCCGAATCCAGCATCTGCTGGTTCAATTTTTTCAACTGTGATTTGGCGGTCTTGATCGCCTCATACAAGCGGTTCTTTTCTTCTTCTTTCCGGCCGGACGCCTTCTCTTCGATCACCAGATCCGGTTTCTTGAACTGGAAGATTTCGCCAATCGCAAAACCGGGCGATGCGGAGATGCCGCGGAACTGATTCTCCGCCGTAGCTTGTTCTTGCGGAGCAGCAGTTTCCGGTGCAGTCGCCTCAACCTGCACCGGCTCTGCCTGGGAGATATGTTCGCCTTCCCCCAACCCTGCCTCGATCTCCGCCTTGATCGCTTCCAAGGCCTGGTCTTCATCTTCTCCCTCAACCTCGATGTGAATCTGTGCTCCAGATTCAACCCCAAGTGTCAACAGCGAGATCAAACTTTTCCCATTGGCCTTTTTATCATTGTGAAAAACGGCGACCTTGGAATCATATTGCTTGGCCAGATTCACAAATGTTTTCGCCGGGCGGGCGTGGAGGCCGGTCGGGTTTTTGATCTCGATATCCAATATTTTCATTGCTTCTACCTTTGTTCGTTCGCTCGTTGCAGACCAAAAATCTGATCCAACGGATTGGCAAGGGTCAGACCGCTTCGTTCTCTTTATTCAGATAATTGAGGATCACAGCCTTATCGGTCGTTGTGGTCAACTCTTGGGTAACATCTTCATCTTCGATCGCTTCCGCCAGATTGGCCAGCACAGCGACGTGTTCATCTTCCTGGGCGGCAATGCCGATGATCAGGTAAGCTTTCTCACCATCTTCCCACTCCACACCTTCAGCAAGTTGCAGTACGGAGATGCCCGTGCTCAAGATTTGTTCGCGGTTGTCGAACTGCCCATGCGGGATGGACACGCCATTGCCCAGGTAGGTCGACATGGTCTGTTCTCTGGCGAGCATACCATCCACGTACCCGGCCTTGACACAGCCAGTCTCGACCAGGAGTGCTCCACATTGCTTGATCGCATCTTCCTTGCTATCCGCGCTGGCGTTCAATTTAATTCGGTCTTCTGCAAGTATCGCCATGACTTACTCCACGTTACCGGTGATCTCCTCCGCATTCACAAATGCCGAGACCAACTTATCAAAGATCGGATCGTTGAGGAAATGCTTGAAAGCTAAAACTACAGCTTCGGGTGCTTTCGAGCGGGCGACCTTGGACAGACCTTCATGCACGACGATCACCTGCGCATTGGCCGGAATTTCGCGAGCCGGTTTATGCACAACCGTGACGCCTTCTACATTGGCTTTCTTGAGCTTTTTCTTGAGCGAATTGACGCTCATCAAGCTGGAACCCATGCCCGCCTCACAGGCCAGAATAATCGTTTTTACTTCAGTGGCATTGATTGTTTTTGCCATCAGATTGCCTTTCCATGAAATGAGATTTGAAAGGCTCCAGCGCCTGCCGGAGC
>JBNKDB010000541.1:0-4067 GCA_050288045.1 Anaerolineales bacterium
GCTCAAGAGGGAGAGCACGCCGACTCCGACCAGGATGATCGGCCAGACCAGGGATGGGCGCGGCTTAGGTACAGGCGGTGGTGAAGATGCCATAGATTTTCCTCCTCGAAAATCGATTGGTTCATTGTATTATACGAGTAATTTGGCGTTGAGTTTCAATCAAATCGAGATATTTGATAAATTATTAATAGGGGGTAGGCAGCGCAGATATTCACAAAACATTGCTTGAACTTATACTGGGATTGGGATATGATGGAGATGTATTGTAGGCTCTTGGGTAGCGATTCTTCCCAGTCTTCTTTTTTAAAGGACCCATTTGTGTTGCTTGTGTTTACCAGGATTCGTTTTGGACGATAGTTTGCATTGTTAGCAATGAGCGAAATCGATAATTTTAACGAAGATCTGCAATCTGCCCGTGACCTGATTTCGCTGCTGGAATCGATCACCGCGATTTCCGGCCAGTTGGAAGTAGAGCAGGTTGCTTATGAAGCGGCACGCCAGATCGCCGCTTACTTGGACGCCGATTTTTGCGGGATCTCGCGCTGGGATGTGGAAAATAATTTTGCCAGGCCGTTCGTTTATTACGCCAAAGATGCCGAGACCGTCCAGTTGGAATACCTGGAACCTTATGATTTGAATGATTATCCCCTTTCGTTGTGGGTCTTGCAATCTTCGCAGGTTGCCCAGGCGCATGTGGATGACCCTGAAGGGGACGCGGCCGAGAAAAAGTTCCTGGAGGAAGTCGGCTCGTGTACGGTCTTGCTTTTGCCCCTCGTTGCCCAGGATCAGAAGATTGGTTTGATCGAAGTCTACGATAACCGCCGGGCGCATGTGATCTCAGATGGACAAATCACGCGCGTGCAGGTGCTTGTCAAGCATGCCGGGGTTGCCATCGAGCGGGCGCTTTCTTTGAAAGAAGCGCAGCAGCGCGCCAATGAATTGGAAGCGCTGCGTCAGGCCAGCTTGACCCTGATCGCCAGTCTGGACCTTGAGACGGTCTTGTATGCTATCCTGGAGAGCACGTTGGGCTTGATGGACAATGCCTTGGATGCGCACGTATTCTTGTATGATGGCAACAAGGTGACCTTTGCCGCTGCTCTATGGGCAGATGGCAGCCGCGGCTCGCCCTGGAAAGAAGTCCGTGAGCAGGGATTGACCTATACGGTGGCGCGTTCCGGCGAAATGATCGTGGTGCCGGACATCGACCAGCACGCCTTGTTCCAAAATGCGCCTTCGGTCTGGAAAGGGGCGATCATTGGACTGCCGCTGAAGATCAGGGAGCGCGTGGTGGGGGTGATGAATATCGCCTTTCATGTCCCGCAAGCGTTCGATCCGGGGGAACTGCGCGTGCTCAATTTGTTGGCTGACCAGGCTGCCCTGGCAATCGAGAATGCCCGTTTGCACAACCTGACCATGCACCAGGCGATGACCGACCCGTTGACCGATCTGGCGAACCGGCGTGCTTTCGACCAACGCCTGGATGAAGAGATCCGCCGCTCGAACCGTTACCAGCACTCCTTTACCCTGATGATGATCGATGTGGATGGTTTCAAGCAGATCAACGATACCTTCGGCCATCCGGTTGGCGACAAAGTCCTACAAACCCTCAGCCAGCGCATGTTGACCGTTTCGCGCGATACCGATTTCCTGGCGCGCATTGGTGGCGATGAATTTGCCATGTTCCTGCCGGAGACGGATATCGCGGAGGCGCGCTTGGTGGCCGAAAAGTTGGAAGAAGTTATTCTGGCTTATGCCGGAAAGTGGATCGCGGGTGAAGATATTGCCCTGTCGCTTTCGATTGGCCTGGCATCCTACCCGGAAGACGCCCAGGACGCTGAAACGCTGATTGCCAAAGCAGATCAGGATCTGTACGTTGACAAGGGTGAGTAGCCAACACGGCCGATTTCAATTCGCCCCGGCGTGATCTCGCCAACGCGGTATAATTCCCCCCATGCCACGCGCTGCGTGGTGCATACAACCCCATAATCGAGGATTTTGATGTCCGATCTTCCCCCAATCGATCAAGAATATTTGTTAGATGTACTCGTTGAATTGCTCAACATCCCCAGCCCGACCGGCTTTGCCCACCAGGCGATTGATTATATCGCGGTGGCGCTGGAAGATTTCTCGGAACTGAAGGTTGCGCAAACGCGCAAAGGCGCGCTGGTGGCAACCTGGCCGGGGCAGCAAAGCACCACCCCGCGTGCCCTCACTGCCCACGCCGATACGCTGGGCGCGATGGTCAAAGAGATTAAATCCAACGGCCGCCTCAAGCTGACCAAGATCGGCGGCTTTGCCTGGAATACGGTCGAGGGGGAAGGCTGTACGGTATTCACCAACCAGGGTGAGCGTGTGCGTGGCAGCCTGCTGTTGTCCAAAGCCTCCGGGCATGTGTATGGTGGCGATGTCAACGACCTCAAGCGTGACGACCACAATATGGAAGTGCGCCTGGATGCGCACACGACCTCTGCCAATGAGACCCGCCAGTTGGGGATCGAAGTCGGTGATTTCGTGGCCTTCGACCCGCGCGTGGAAGTGACCAACGGCTTCGTGCGCTCCCGCCACCTGGATGATAAAGCCTGTGTGGCGGCCATCCTGGCGGCGCTTAAAGCATTGCAAGCGGCCGGTCTGAAACCCACCCAAACTACCACGCTGCATTTCAGCAATTACGAAGAGGTCGGGCATGGCGCATCGACCGGCTTCCCGGCCGACCTGGCCGAACTGGTGGCCGTCGATATGGCTGCTGTTGGGGATGGGCAGACTTCGGATGAATACCACGCTACTTTGTGTGTCAAGGACTCTGGCGGCCCCTACCACCACGGTTTGAGCCAGCACCTGCGCGGCCTGGCTCAAGAACACGAGATCGACTATGTGGTCGACATCTACCCGTACTACGGCTCGGACGGCGAGGCTTTCTGGCGCGCCGGTGGCGATGTGGCCGTGGCGCTAATTGGCCCGGGCGTTGACGCTTCCCACAACTATGAACGCACCCACACCGACGCCCTGATCGCCACCACGCAGTGGATCATGGCTTATTTGCTTTCCTGAAACCCGATGACCGCAGATCACAACTTGCTCGTCGACGCTCACGAAGACCTGGCTTACAACATGCGCACCTTTGGGCGCGATTACACGCGCAGCGTGGCCGAGACGCGCCGCTACGAAAAGAACACTGACATTCCCGATTTCAACGGCCAGACGCTGTTGGGCTGGGATGCCTACCAGCAAGGGCGCGTGGCGGTGGTGTTTTCGACACTGTTCGCCGGGCCGATGCGCTACAAGGGTGGGGAATGGGATACGCAGACCTATGAAACCTTCGATGAGGCGCATGCGCTCTACACGGCGCAGATTGAAGCCTACCACCGCCTGGTGGACGACCACCCCGACAAATACCGCCTGATCTGCAATCGTTCGGATTTGAATAGTGTGCTCGCCGATTGGCGCAAACCGCTGCCGGAAGAGACCGAAGAGACCGGCCCGGTCGGGCATCCGGTCGGCATGGTAGTATTGATGGAAAATGCCGAAGGCGTGCGCGATGTAGCAGAGTTGGAAGCATGGTGGTCGCTCGGCGTGCGCATCATCGGTCCGGCCTGGGCAGGGACACGCTATTGTGGCGGCACCAAGGAGCCTGGCCCGCTGACCAAAGACGGCTATGCCCTGCTGGAAGCGATGGCCGAGTTGGGCTTTGTGCTCGATCTCAGCCACATGGATGAGCGCGCTGCTTTGCAAGCCCTGGATATTTATCCTGGGCGTATCATTGCCAGTCATGCCAACGCCAAAGCCTTGTTGGAAGACCAGAGCAGCAACCGCCAGCTTCCTGACGCCGTGATCGAAGGATTGGTGGGGCGCGATGCGGTGATCGGTCTGGTGCCCTTCAATATCTTTTTGAAGTCGGGCTGGAAACGTTGCGACGAGCGCGAACTGGTGCCCTTGCAAACTTACGTCAACCATATCGACTACGTCTGCCAGATCGCCGGGGATGCCAAACATGCTGCTATCGGCACGGATTTCGATGGCGGTTTTGGCCTGGATTGTGTTCCTGCCGGAATCGACACGATCGCCGATAT
>JBNKDB010000542.1:0-2405 GCA_050288045.1 Anaerolineales bacterium
TCGTCGTCATCACTGGCAAAGGGGTCGCCGCCTTGATCTTGGGCATCCGACAGCCAGTCGGGTAATTCTTCTCCACTGCTGCCAGCGTCGATGTCCACGCCGAGGGAGGAAGCCCAGGCCGGTTGGCCGCTGGCCGCCTGATCCATCTGGGTGGGGTCCCATTCCAGGCGGTCGATGGTCACGGCATTATCGGGCACTTCGGCCACGTTGAGGTAGCTTTGGGTCGAGAAGCGGGAATAAGGATCGAGTTCTTCTACCCGGCGCTGGTAAGGTAAAGCCTCGTCTTCGCGGCCGGTTTCTTTCAAGATTTGCGCCATCAGGCGGTTGACTTCTAGACAATGGGGGAGTTTGTTGAGCACTTGGTTGCTGACTTCAGCAGCTTCGACCGGTTTACCGGCTTTGTAATACATATCGGCCAGGAGCACTTGCAGGTCGGGGCGCTGCGGGTCTTCAGCCAGGGCAGCACGCAGTTCGGCAATCGACTGCTCATACAGATCACCCTGGGCATACATGCGGGCCAGGGCGCCGCGTGTCAGGCGGATTTTGGGAGGCTCGACGTTGTCACGGCGGCCGTACAGGCGGCGTAACTCGTTCTGGATGGCCTGGTTGGAGGGCTGCACCTCGAAGGCGCGTTCCATGTGCCAGAGTGAAGCATCCAGGTTGCCTTCATCTTCCCGGATTATGCTCATACCAACATGGGAAATGAAGTCGTCGGGGACGGCGGATAGAACCCGCTGCAAGATGTCGGCGGCATCACCATAACGCTGGCCTTCCAGGTACGCTTTCCCCAACAGCCGGTAGGTGTCGACGTGTTTGGGGAGCGTCTTGAGGATGTGGCGGCTATGGGCAATGCCTTCATCGACGTTGCCTTGATCGATCAGTTCTTCAATTTCGCGATTATATACGCGCAATGCTATTTTGGCCATATACAATGCTCCTTGTACTTAGTATGCCCTATTCTGCGGCTAGATGCAAGTGTTTTTGATATAGAAAAAATAAAAACAGTTGCAACTTGCAAAATGGATAGACAAACATGGAGTATTGCCGGCAATGCGCGAGTTGGCACCTGCTTTCCTGTTGGTTGGACGAGCCGAAAATTGCCGGGTCAGGCTGTTTTGTGGCGGTTTTGTTTGCGCTGGTATTCGGCCAGATAATAACTGCCGATCACGATCCCGGCAGCAACCACCTGCGCCAAAATGCTTTGCCAGGTAGGATAGACGCCGAACCATTGGCTGAGCCAGTAGGGGATGTCCAGCCCCTGAATGGGGGTAATTGGCATCCAGGCCACGGCTTGCATAACGTGGACGGTCTTCCCGGCCAGGATCAGCAGCACGCCGCCAATCAGCACGGCGGTGATCACAAAGAGTTTCATGTAAGGCAGGCGGGTTTGCAGCTTGAAGATCAGCACGCCGACGATGGTGACCCCCAGTAGGCCCAACGCCACGCCTTGCAGCACGATCAGGTTCCCGGCATCGAGCACCAGGGCTTGCAAGAAGAGTACGGTTTCGAAGCCTTCGCGATAGATGCTGGAAAAGCCCAAGGCAACGAAACCGAGCACCTGACTGGCATCACCTTTGATGATCTTGGCTTTGGTCTTGTGCAGGTTGGCGAGCCAATCCGTCCAGTAGGATTTGTGGAAGAACCAATTGGTGATCAGCAGCAGCACGCCGATAGCGATCAGTGAAACGACTGCTTCCAGCTTTTCACCGTAGGAAACGAAGTTCACCAGTACGCGCTGTGCCAGCCACCAGGTGATGGCAGTGGCAAGGAAGGCCAGTAAACTGCCCAGCACCAGCGGGCGACGGTAGGTCTTGTTGGCCTTCGATAACCCCGCAATCAGGGCGGCGATGATGACCACGGCTTCCAGCCCTTCCCGGAAGACGATCACGGCGGCGTTGCCGATGGTCACAGCCGGGACGGCGGCGCCATCGCCGAGGACACGCTGGCCTTCCAGCATGGCTTCGTCGAGTTCGGTGCGGATAGTACGGATTGTATCCGGTGAGGCTTTGGCGCTGATCGCTTGCGCTAATCCAGGCTGGTCGGCGTGACCCTGCCAGAAAAGATTCTCGATCTCGGCTACCATCTCGGGGGAAAAGGCCAACAAGCGCGGCTCTAATCCAATATCGTAAATGGCGTAGGCTTCCAGGCGGGCGGATTCGGCCTGCGCGTATTGGCCCTGCGCCACGGCGGTTTCGAGTTGGTCGAGCACGGTGGCGATCACGTCCAGATCGGAAGCGGTGTTGCGGGCTTTCCATTCTTCGGGGTACACGGCAGTGAGTTGGGCGATGACCGCGGATACGGTAGTTTCGATCACGTCCGGCTCGACGACCTCCACCCGGCGGTTGGTGTTGTCCAACGTGGTTTCGAGCGTGCTCAACTGGGCGGCAATCGCTGCGGTTTGGGCG
>JBNKDB010000543.1:0-5696 GCA_050288045.1 Anaerolineales bacterium
AAGGTGCGGGCCGTGATCGGGCGCGGCTCCGACTTCTATGGTCCGGGCGTGACTAACTCGGCAGTTGGTGAACGCGTGATGGCCAATGCGCTGAATGGCAAAGCGGCCGATTTCGTCGGCGACCTCGACCAGCCGCATACCTATACCTACATCAATGATTTCGGCAAAGCGCTGGTCAACCTGGGCGAAAGCGACGCCGCACTGGGTCAAATCTGGCACGTGCCCAACACCAAAACCATCACCAGCCGGGCCTTCATCGAGCAGGTTTACGCCCAGACCGGATACCCACCTAAGCTCAACGTACTACCCAACTGGCTGTTATCCCTGCTGGCGCTGTTCTCACCCCTACTACGCGAGGTAAAAGAAATGACCTACGAATTCGACGAACCCTTCATCGTCGATGACAGCAAATATACCGCTGTCTTCGGCGATCATGCTACACCGGTGGAAGAGGGGATTAGACACACTTTAGATTGGTATCGGGCCAGGAATCACTGAAGCATGGACAAAGAAGGTATTGTTACAGGAATTATTTTTAAAAACCCCCTAAACTTAACAAACACGAATTTACAAAAAAACACAAATGTACTCAAGACCAATCAGTGCATCTGTGTTTTCTTTCAGTATCTCAGTGATTCACGCTTCACTCTACCGGCACGAAGCCAAACAAGAACTCGGCGTCGTTGGTCATGCGTTCGTCCACCTGGCGTTTCGGGGTGGTCAGGCGGTATCCCTGCGGCACTTCGACGTAAACGGCATAAGCCACACGCGGACATTGCTTGAGCTCGATCACCAGTTTCACCGCACCATTCTCGCCGCCGTGGGCGGTTATCACTTTTTCATCACCGTTGCGCACATCGTCGACGTGAAACACCACGCCCGGCAAAGGGTCTTCACCCTCATCCCAAATGCCGTTCTGGTTGGCGTCGATCCAGGCCCGCCCGATCCCCGACCAGGCACATTCCCAGAAAGGCGCCTGGTCGATCAAATAAAAGGACCCAACCACCAGGATCACGAGCGCAAACAGCAACATCCAGATCGTTGTCTTTTTGTCCATCTTTGGGAAACCAGACACAGGTGTGGGGATTTTCGGTTAACTCAAGACCGCCAGAAACCGCGCCGGATGGGATTCATATCCTCGGCGGTCATGAAAGCGTCGCCATCGATCTCTTCCACCAGGGCGCGCACCTCATTGACGCGCTTGCGCAGCACACTGGCATTCAACAGCGTGACCTTGCCATCTTTGCCCAGCGCCGGAATCTCGGTTACGGCATAGCCTTCATCCCGCAAACACGTAACGATCTCATCCCCTTTGTGCGAACTGATGATGCGCAGGTTGATGTACCCCACAGCCAGCTTGCCTTCCAGCCGCATGCCAATGTTGTTGCCGGTGGCAAAACCCACCGCATAGGCGGCGATATTCAGCCAGTTGCTCAAATCGGTCACCACGTACGTCAGCGTAATCACGAAGATCAACGACTCGAACACACCCAGGAACCAGGTCGTCTTGCGGTCGCCGCGCATGGTCAACATCATACGCATCGTGGCTACCGTCATATTGATGACGCGCAAAAGGAAAATCAAGCCGGCCGTCAACCAGGCTTGCGGAGAGGTTAAAATATCCATAAGTCACTTACTTCCTAGTATTCAATTGGACAATCGAGGTCAGGCGATTATTCTGCCTCGGGTTTGGCAGCCGCATTGTTGATCGCCGGGATATACAAGTTCTCAACGTATTCCTTTACCATGCGGCGCATGCTGAAGCGCGGCGCCAGCGTGCGGATGCACTCCTTGACGCGCTCGCACCAGTCCGAGGGGACATCATCCGGGGTGCGGTTGTCATAGTACAACGGGATGATTTCATCTTCCAGGGTTTTGTACAGGCTCAGGCTGTCCTCTTCGTCCTGCCGGTTGGGATCATCGTAGTCTTCATCCGTGCCAATCGCCCAACCGTTGCGGCCATTGTAACCTTCGCGCCACCAGCCATCCAGCACCGAGAAGTTGAGCACGCCGTTCAAGGCGGCTTTCTGACCGGAAGTACCGGAAGCCTCATTGGGACGCCGCGGCGTGTTCAGCCACACGTCCACACCCTGCACCAGATAGCGCGCCAGGTTCATGTCGTAGTCCTCGACGAACACCAGCCGTCCACCCGATTCGGCCTGCTTGACCTTGCGGTAGACGTCCTGGATCAGCAGCTTGCCGGGTTCGTCGGCCGGGTGGGCTTTCCCGGCAAAGATGATCTGCACCGGGCGGTGGGGGTCATTGACCAAATTGAGCAGGCGGTCGAAATCGCTCAGCACCAGGTTGGCGCGCTTATAGGTTGCAAAGCGGCGCGCAAAACCAATCGTCAGGGCATAAGGGTCGAGCAAGGCTCCGCTGGCAACCACCTGGACAGGATGGATACCTTCGCACAGCCATTGATCGCGCGTGCGTTCGATCAAATAAGCCACCAGCTTGCGCTTCAGGTGGCGGCGCACATCCCATAGTTCGTCATCCGGAATGTCCACGATCTTTTCCCATACATCGGGATCGTCCAGGTGTTCACGCCAGCCCGCTTCAAGGTGCTCGCTGTATAGGTTACGCATCCGGCGCGCCAACCAGGTACCGGTGTGCACGCCGTTGGTAATGTGGTCGATGGGCACTTCGTCGGCTTTGCGATCCGGCCACAGGAAATTCCACATCTCCCGGGCGACTTCGCCATGCAGCTCAGAAACACCGTTGCGTTGATCGGAGAGCTTGAGCGCCAGTACCGGCATGCTGAAGGTTTCGCCCCAGGACAACTGCCGGCGGGCGATATCCATGAATTCCTCACGCTCCAATCCCAGTTCCGTCCACTTGGTCGAAAAATATTTATCCATCAACCAGGTTGGGAACTCGTCGTTCCCGGCCGGAACGGGCGTATGTGTGGTGAACACATCGTTCTTCTTCACCCGTTCCATGGCATCTTCGAACGTTGCTCCCCCGGCCACCATCTCGCGGGCGCGTTCCAGCGCCAGGAAAGCCGAGTGTCCTTCGTTCATGTGCCACACACTGGGGTTGTAGCCCATCACGCGCAAGGCGCGTACACCGCCCACCCCCAGGATCAATTCCTGCGAAATGCGCAGGTCGAGGTCACTGCTGTACAGGCGCGCTGTAAGTTGGCGGTCGGCCTCAGAATTACCCTCCACGTTGGTGTCCAGCAGGTAGAGCGGGACACGGCCGACATGGATCTCCCACAGGCGGGCATTCACCTCACGGCCCGGTAGTTCAACCGAGACCGTAACGGGCTTGTCTTCCGCATCCAGGATCGGCAATACCGGCAATTCATCGAAATGCAACTGCACGTAACGCGCTTCCTGCCAGCCATCCTCGGTGATGTGCTGCGAGAAATAACCATGCGTATAAATGAAACCAATCGCCACCAGGGGCATACCCAGGTCACTGGCTTCTTTAATATGATCGCCAGAGAGCACACCCAAACCCCCGGCGTAGATCGGCAGTGTTTCGTGCAGGCCGAACTCCGTGGAGAAATAGGCGATGGGGGAATTGATCAGATCGGAATGATTCTGAATGAACCACGTGTCTTCGGCAGCCAGATAGGTATCGAAGGCTTCCATGACATCATCATAAGTTTCCAGGAAATGGCGGTCGTGGGTCACGGCGTTCAGCCGCGTGCGCTTGACCTGGCGTAGAAATTGCACAGGGTTATGATAGGTGCGCTCCCACAGATCGCGGTCGATGCTGGCGAACATGCGCTGGGCGTCTTTCTCCCACGTCCACCACAGGTTATAGGCTAACTCTCCCAGGCGCTGTACCCGCCGGGGTAAATTGAAATGGTTGGGCACTTCCGCCCGAAAGCCACCAGTCATCGGCAAACCCTCCTTACGAGTTCACAACCAATTGCTGGAAATGATCCAAGTACGCCAGGATAAAAAATGTCGGATAATTTCATAGATAAGTCCTTTTACCAATATAACGGACGAACGTCCGAGATACAAAAAAGATGGCCTGCATCAACGTCCGAGCAAAACCAGCCAGAATCTTACCATGCTCTCTGCAAACCGTCTAACCTGAAAACTGGCTGATATTTTTATAATTTCAAAGAACGAACCAATTTATGGCCAATTTATCTTATAATCCCAGCGCACAAAGAACGCTTGCAAAGCAAACTTGTAAGTCAGGGAAACCATCATGGAGCTGACTCGCTTTTCTAATCCAGCACATAACGCAATCGGTTGTGTTCGGGTTATAATTACCACCTATTGCTGCAGCCATACAAAACCAGCGTGGGGACTTGCATGTACGAAGTAAGCCCCTCACCTATTACCCGTAGACGGTTGTTTTGCCATGAGTTCAATTGAGGAAATAAAGGCCCGTATTGATATCGTGGATCTGGTTTCCGAGTCGGTGCAACTCCGGCGCTCGGGCAAGAACTACACGGGTCTATGCCCCTTCCATCACAACGTCAATACCCCCTCCTTCGTCGTATTCCCGCATTCCGAGAGCTGGCACTGCTTTGGCGAGTGCAACGAGGGCGGCGATATTTTCAAGTTCGTGATGAAGAAGGAGAACTGGGAATTCGTCGAAGCGCTCGAATATCTGGCTGAACGCGCCGGTGTAGAACTCAAGCCGCTTTCCCCACAACAAGAAGCCGAGCAAGAAGAACACGAAGGCCTGCGCGCCTTGCTCGAAGACGCCGTCGTCTTTTACCGCCACCAACTACTGAATACCCACGGCGGCAAGGTCGCCCTGGATTACCTGCGCGGCCGCAACTTGAGCGACGAGACCATCGAAGTCTTCGAATTGGGTTACTCTCCGGATAGCTGGGATGCGATCATGAAATACCTGGCGAGTAAGGGCCATACACCCGAACAGATGGCCGAGGCCGGGATGGTTTCCGAACGCGATAACGGCGGCTACTACGACCGCTTCCGGCACCGCATGATGATCCCAATCCGCGACGAGCGCGGCCGCATGGTCGGCTTCGGGGCGCGCGTGCTTCCCAAACCCGGCGACGACAGTAAGCCGCACGCCAAATACCTCAACTCCCCGCAAGCTCCGCTGTTCGATAAGAGCAGCCTGCTCTTTGGCCTGCACAAGGCTCGCAGCCCGATCCGTTCCGCCGACCAGGCCGTGATCGTGGAAGGCTACATGGGCGTGATCGCCCTGCACCAGGCCGGTTACACCAACGCCGTGGCCCAGATGGGCACGGCCCTGACCGACCAGCAATTGCGCATCCTCAAGCGCCTGACCCGCAACATCATCCTGGCGCTAGACTCCGACGCGGCGGGCATGAACGCCACCATGCGCGGTTTACAGGTCGCCCGCGAAACGCTCGACCGCAGCGACGACCCGGTCTTCGATGCCCGCGGCCTATTGCGCCACGAGGCGCGTTTGCAGGCCGACATCCGCGTGACCACCCTGCCGCCCGGCCAGGACCCAGACGATGTGGTCAACGCCGACTCGCAGCAATGGGAAACGCTGATCGGCGCGGCCCGTCCGATCGTCGAGCACGTCATGGATACGCTGGCCGCCGACCGCGACCTGGATAACCCCAAAGAAAAGACCGAGATCGCCAAGCAAGTGCTGCCGTTGATCCGCGACTTATCTGAAAACATTGAACGCGAGTATTATATTCAACGTCTGGCACGCGTGCTCAAAGTAGACGAACGTGCCTTACTGGACGCCCCTCGCCCGGCGACACCCGGCCGCCGACC
>JBNKDB010000544.1:0-4968 GCA_050288045.1 Anaerolineales bacterium
CAATAATGGAGTACGAGATGACAACTAGTGTAAAACCCCAACCTCCGCTCTTGGAACGCTGGCGGACCGCCCTGGTCACCGGCGATGTTTCTAACTTCGATCCAGAACGCACCGACGCTGTCACCAAATGGCTGATCATCACGCGTGCCAGCGTATTCTCGATGACCTTCACTTCCGGGTTGATCGGTGCCCTGCTGGCAGCCGAGCTTGGCAAGATCGCCTGGCTCCCGGCTATTCTCAGTGTGCTTGGCGTGGTCATTGCCCATGCTTCGAACAATATCCTCAACGACTATACCGACTACCGCAACGGCATCGATACCGAAAACTACCCCCGCACGCAGTATGGCATTCATCCCATCCTCGGCGGGCTGGTCACTCCCAACACTTTGCTGGTCGCTGCCCTGATCTTCAACCTGATCGACGCCGCCATCATGGTCTATCTGGCGATCTTGCGCGGCCCGGCAATCATCGCTTTCGCCGTCTCCGGCCTGTTACTCAGCCTGGCCTACACCGGCTTCCTCAAGCGCTTCGCTTTGGGAGAACTGACCGCCTTGATCGTTTGGGGGCCGCTGATGATCGGTGGCACGGCTTACGCTGCTTCCGGCGAGATCACCCCCGCTATCTGGTTATCTTCCCTGCCCTACGGTCTGATCGTAGCTTCCGTGTTGGTTGGTAAACATACCGACAAGATCACAGCCGACAAAAGTGTGGGCGTAAATTCTGTGCCCGTGCTGCTTGGAGAAAAGGGCGCCCTGCTGTTGAACAAAATCATGTTCATCACTTTCTATGTATTGGTGGTCGGCCTGGTCGCTTTCCGTCTGACCGGTCCCTGGGTTTTGCTTTCCTTCCTGGCAATCCCTCGCATGTTGGAAACCTGGAAAGTATATTCCGAACCCAAACCAGCGACCAAGCCTGAAGACTGGCCGGTATGGCCGCTGTGGTACGTCGGCTGGGCGATGTTCTTCAATCGCCGAGCAGGTGAGTTCTTCATTCTCGGCCTGATCTTGAACATTGTCGTTCCAAAAATAATCGCCCTCTTCTCCTGAACAAACTCAACTCGCAAAGGTCTTCCATTCCAAATGGAAGACCTTTTTGTTTTTTGGTAAGACCCCATGCCCGGGGCACGTCTTTAGGCTAGGACAAGGATTGATTGAGGATAAACAATGAGTACATTGACTGAATTTCGCAAATCGAAGGATGACTTCTTCGCCCACAACCAGCACAGCCCCCTGACTCCCGAACAAAAACGGACCTTCAACGGCCTGAGTTATTTCCCCGAAAACCCGGCACTGCGCCTGGAAGTAGTAGTCGAACCCTTCCCAGAACAAAATTACATCCAGATGCAAACTTCTACCGGGGATGTGCAAACTTATGCCCGCTTCGGAAGTTTCATTTTTTCCGTAGATGGGGTAGAAACACAATTAACGATCTATGTCAACGAACACGGCTACTTCCTGCCGTTCGTCGATTCGCAGGCTGGTGAGGTCACTTACGGTGCCGGACGTTATCTTGAGCCGGAGGAACTACCGGATGGAAAATTCAGCATCGATTTCAACCTAGCCTATAACCCTTACTGCGTCTACAACGACATGTGGTCCTGCCCCATTCCTCCGGCCGAGAACCGCATCACCGTGCCGATTCGCGCCGGGGAAAAGAACCCTACTGGGGATTGGATCAGCACAGAATCACATTGAACAGCTACGCTGGAATCACTCATCCAGCACGTCAAATACGATTTTCACGCTGTAATCCTGGATCGTAGCTTCCAGTTCATAGCAACCCGGGCCGGTGATCATGTAGCCGCCGGGGTGGCTGGCTGCGTCCGGTGGATTAGGCGAGAATTCTGCCACTTGCGCGTCGACGTAAGTTTGCTGTGTAGCCAACGGAGCATCGATCTGATAGGTATCGGCGTTGAGTTGTGTAAATTGATCGTCTCGTTCGATAAAATATAACTGGCCAGGACCATCCAGGCGACGGCCAGTGACCATCAGGTCCCCCTCTATATTTTTGGAAACGAATACCAAGCGCTTGACCGAATAACCGCGTTCAAAATCCAGTCCACTATCCGGTCCTGGAACATAACTAGTCCCCCCTTCAAAATCTGACCACTTCGACGTCGGCACGTGCGACATCCAGAACGGAAATTCTCCGGCCACATCGCCCGTACCATCCCAAAAACCTTCAACAACTGGAGATACCGGGCAGGGCTCTCCAGCACCAAGCACATATGCATCTTCCCCTGAGGTACAACCAGTTAAAACAAATACAAGCAAAGACACCAATAATAATTTCCTCATTTTCATTTCCTTCCAGGCACCGTTAACTCATCAAAGAGGCTACAAACTTTTATTCCCCCAGCTTAATCATCCAACTCCTTACTCATCATGATATTGGTCGGTTGGAAACCGATCTTTTCATACAGCGAGATTGCCGGAGAATTGTGTCCAAACACATGCAGGGAAATCTTACGGATGCCCAACTCCAACACTTTCGCTTCCATGACCTCCAGAGCGCTTGAGGCGTATCCCCGGCGGCGATAGGTCTCGTAGATCACAATATCGTAAATAAAAGCTTCTGGCGTGTTTCCCTGCTCCCGCGCGGCAAACCAAAGAACACCCACGTTCTCGCCGATTTCATCATCGTGCAGCGAATACAGGTATTGATTCTCCGATTGCAGTCCATCCGGCAGTAGCTGAGCGATCTGCTCCCTGGCACGTTCCAGTGCCTCTTCTGGTTTCCAATTGCCGGTTTTCACATGTTCCTGGGAAAAATCCTTGAGCAGATTTTCAATATAGGCATCATAAATATCCTGGGCCATAGGGATAAGTTTCAACATTTGCACCTTCCTCCAATTCGTGATTAACCTATATTTTACACAAAAAAAGTCTCGCGTGTTGGCACGCGAGACTCTCTCACTCTAGCCTTATAAATTACTTTTTGGCTGCTAAAACATCATCTGGTTGACTTCGTGAATGGTGGCTTCAGGCGGACGCAAATCCTTTTCTTGCATACGGTTGAGCGCACGATCGCGCGGCAGGTTGAAGAGATCGGGCAAACTGGGGCGGCCGGTATCTACATAGATCAGACCGGTCAGCAGCACTTCCTCGCGGTTGGCTTCCTCAACCACTTGCATCGCCTGCCAGCGGTCAGTCGGGTCATACTCGCGCTCCAATTTCTTCAAAACCATGGAGGAACCATCATGTAATTCTACCTGCATAGTCGAACCTTGTGGGAACTCCTCTTGCAGGATGATCTCTTCCTCAATCGGCACATACGTGAAATCATGCAGTGGCTCTTCGTGCTCTTTACCCCAGGTGTAAGAGTGGCGTGATTCGTAGTGGTTGTTAAAGGTCACACATGGGCTGATGATATCCAGGATTGCCAGGCCATCATGGCTCAAGGCGGCCTTGATCAGTTCCTTGACCTGCTTAGAGTCACCGGCGAAGGAACGCGCCACGAAGGTCGCGTTGGAGGCCAAGGCTTCGAAGACGATATCAATCGCCATATAGGGATTGACACCCTGGCCTTTCAATTGCAAGCCGCGTTCAGCCGTGGCCGAGAACTGGCCTTTGGTCAAACCATACACACCGTTGTTCTCGACGATGTAGACCAACGGCAAATTGCGGCGCAGCACGTGCTTGAACTGGCCCATCCCGATATTGGTCGTATCACCATCACCGCTGACGGCAATCCCTTTCACGGTCACGTCTCCAAACAATGCCCCGGTTGCAATCGAAGGCATGCGGCCATGCAAACTGTTGAACCCAAAACTTCGTTCCAGGAAATAAGTCGGGCTTTTGCTGGAGCAACCGATCCCGCTGAATTTGACGATATCCTCTGGAACGATATCCAACTCATAGCAGGCTGAAATAATCTGGTTAGCAATCGAGTTATGACCGCAGCCCGCGCATAAGGTGCTTGGCTTGCCGCGGTAATCGTTTTTATTCAATCCAACTTCATTTACTTTGGTTGCCATCTTATTTTTGCTCCTCGGCCTGGATCGCTTCCATCACCCAACGGGCGCTCAATGGCATACCATCATGCTTGGGTAGGGAAATGAGTTTCTGGCACATGTCACAATTGTCCAGGTTCAGCAACTGGTGCATTTGTCCATCACGGTTCATTTCAACCACATAGACCCTCTCGTGGTCTTCAATGAATTGGTGTACTGCATCGACAAATGGGATCGCGCGTACGCGCATATAGTCAGTCTTAAGGCCGTCGATTGCCAGTTTATCGCGTGCTTCCCGGATAGCCGGGTCGGTAGAACCGAAAGCGATGATGCCAACCTCGGCGCCATCCATCGTCATAATGACTGGTTCGGGGGTGTATTTCTTGGCGGTCTGGAATTTGAGCTTCAGGCGTGCCATGCCCTTTTCCCAGGCTTCGCTGTCTTCCGTATATTGAGCGTACTCATCATGCCCGGTACCACGCGCAAAGTACGCTGCCTTGGTACTGCGGTTGCCCAATACAGTACGGTATGGAATACCATCTCCGTCCACATCTTTGTAACGCCCCCACCGCTCCGTCATCTCTTCCAGATCATCTTCCCAGAGCACCTTGCCGCGATCCATGGGTTGGTCTGGATATGCGAACGGTTCGGTCATCCAGTGATTCATCCCCAGGTCAAGATCACTGAGCACAAAGACCGGCGTCTGCAAACGTTCGGCAATATCGAACGCTTTCCAACCAAACTGGAAACATTCATTGACCGAACCCGGTAACAAGATCACATTCTCGGTATCGCCGTGCCCCAGGAAATAAGCCTGGGTCAGGTCGCCCTGCGATGTGCGCGTGGGCAAACCGGTACTCGGGCCAACCCGTTGCACGTTCCAGAGCACAACCGGCACTTCAGCGTAGTACGCCAGACCGACAAATTCGGTCATCAGGCTGATGCCGGGGCCGGAGGTGGAAGTCATCGAACGTAGGCCGGACCAACCAGCGCCAATCGCCATCCCAATCGCAGCC
>JBNKDB010000545.1:0-2557 GCA_050288045.1 Anaerolineales bacterium
CCAACCAGAGCGACAGCGGTTTCATCAAAGGTTATTTCCCGCCGATCACCGTGCAGGCAGGCGATACTTTCCAGGCCACGGTGGGCTGTCTGGATCAGCAAGAGGGATGCAGCCTGATCTTTGGGCTGGGCTATGAATTGGCAGACGGTACCACCGGCGGTTTCGACGAGTGGCCGGAAGTGTATGACGAAACCAGCCACGAAGTATCCGTAGACTTATCCCCGCTGGCGGGTGAAACCGTGAAGTTCGTCTTGGAAACTTACGTCAATGGTGGGCGCACGCTCGAGGCCGACGGCTTATGGCTGGACGCGCGCATTGAGCGCAGTAAATAGCTTAACTAAAAAAGTAAGATTAAGGCGGGAAATAGATTCTAATTGGCGCGGGTAGTCCCCACAACCTAAAAATTATCGGTATTAGGACTATGCTGCGCTTTTTGCATTGATCGTCTTGGTTGGGGTCCGACTGTAATATTACAATTCGATGAGCGATAAAGCCAGATGCTGGCTCTGTTTATGGCCGGACTCTATATCGTGAGCGTTTTTATAAAATCATATCTTTACTGTTTCAAGGAGTAGGCATGTCCCCTTTCCTACAATTTGCGATTGCCCTTGTGATCGTGATTACAGCTGCCAAGCTGGGTGGGTATCTGAGCCTGAAATTAGGCCAGTCCTCCGTGCTTGGTGAACTGATGGCCGGATTGATCCTCGGTCCGTCGATATTGGATTTTCTGCACTGGGCACCGTTTACGGACAAACACCTGGGCGATGGTGTCGCCCACCTGGCCGAACTGGGCGTGTTGCTGTTGATGTTCATTGCCGGGTTAGAACTGCACCTCTCCGACCTGGCGAAATCTGGCAAGGTGTCCGCTTTTGTTGGGGTGTTAGGCGTACTGTTCCCATTAGGCATGGGTTTCGGTACAATGTGGTTGTTCGGATATTCATCTGAGACAGCGGTCTTCACCGGCCTGATCCTGGCTGCGACCAGCGTAAGTATCTCTGCCCAAACTTTGATGGAAATGCAGGTGCTGCGTACCCGGGTGGGGATTGGCCTGTTAGGAGCAGCCGTGTTCGATGATATCCTGGTGGTCTTGGGACTATCGGTCTTTGTGGCGCTGTCATTGGGGACGGGAGGCGGCATTGGGGCTGTGGCCTGGATTGCCGTACGGATGATACTCTACCTGCTGATCGCCACGGCGGTCGGGATGTATTTCATCCCCAAGGTCAGTCACTTTGTCGATAACCTGCCAATCAGCCAGAGTTTGATCGCCTTCACTTTCGTGGTCACCTTGTTCTATGCCTGGGCTTCTGAGGTGATGGGCGGCATGGCGGCGATCACCGGCGCTTTCCTGGCGGGTTTGGTCTTTGCCCGCAGTCCGTCGAAAGAGCGCATCGAGGCGGGTATTTCCCCGCTGGCGTACGGCGTGTTCGTGCCGATCTTCTTCGTGAACGTTGGCCTGGCCGCCAACGCCAGGGAGTTAACCCTGGACAGCGCCTGGCTGCTGCTTGTGATCAGTATTGTGGCGGTAGTCAGTAAGCTGCTGGGTGGCGGCCTCGGCGCCAAACTGGCAGGATTTACGAATCGGGAATCGATCCAGTTGGGCGCGGGCTTGATCTCGCGTGGCGAAGTTGGCCTGATCGTTGCTTCGGTTGGGATTTCTGAAGGATTGATCGGTTCCGACATATTCGCAGTGGTCGTAGGGGTAGTGATTTTGACGACATTGTTGACCCCGATGATTTTGCGAGCTTTGTTTGCTAACCAGTTAAATAGCCAGCCTAACCCATAGTATAGAGGAGAATTCGATGAGTTACTTAGTCGTTTTAGTTCTTGATAATCCAGATTTGTGCCACAATGTGCTCGAAGCCTGGGAAGCGACCGGTGTGCGCGGGATTACCATCCTGGAAAGTACGGGGGTGGGCCGTGTGCGGCAGGCCGGACTGCGGGATGATATCCCGTTGATGCCCAATTTGAGCGAACTGTTCAAGAGTTCCGAAACCCATCACCGCACATTGTTCTCTGTTGTGAAATCGGCGGAGCAGGCTGATGGCTTGCTGCACGCTACCGAAACGGTCACCGGAGACCTCGCTCAGCCTAATACCGGGCTGATGTTCGTGGTCGAGTTATACAAAGTGTTTGGGATTACCCAGCCGCAAACAGGTGGAAGTGAATAGAAGCAAAACGAAGTAGAAAGAAGCAGAAAGCCACAATGGGTATGTTGACCCGTTGTGGCTTTTTCTTTTAAGCATGGTCACAAAAACATGCAGCGGAAGGTAAATTTCTCTGCGTTCCTCCGCGTCCTCTGCGGTAAATTCATTCACCGTAGAGAGCGCAGAGAGGCGCGGAGGTTAAAACTTATATATCTTTGTGCCTTCGTGACTTTGTGGTCAATGAGTTTTTTATATCGAGAAGTACTCCGCGAAATCGGGCTGCCAGCCTTGCAGGTGGTATTCACCGCTGGCGGGGTCTTGCACGTAGCTACCCTGGTAGTCACCGGCGGCGATCTTTTTGAGGGCATCGATTAGGATATCGACTTCTTCTGTGGTGTTGTACAGCCCAAAGG
>JBNKDB010000546.1:0-2858 GCA_050288045.1 Anaerolineales bacterium
CCCCAATGTGTTGAATGTGCCACGGAGAGAGGCCTGTAAAGGTAAACACATTTAACACTGGAGCCAGGCATCCTGTCCCCACCTACTAAGCGTGTGGATGCCAGTTCCATAGGATCACGAAACATATCCTACTATATCGAAGGAGAGATTTATGAAAGGCAAGACTTTATCTATTATCGGCATTTTTGCGTTGATCTTAGTTTCATTTGCCAGCGCAATGCCAACCCAAGCTGCCCCACCGGACAACGGCCCCGATCCCCTGGACGTGGGCGCTGAACTCCGTGAGTGGGAAGCAACCACAGATCGAATCAGCAGTGAGGTAACCCCAGAACTGGTAGCTGCAGCAGAGGAGGCAGCTGCCGAAGCAGCCGCTGAGTCCGATGTCAGCGCTTGTGTGCTCGACGAGAAACTCTTCCTCGGCCTGGATGATTACAATGGTCAATACTTCTTTGACACGTTCCTACTTCTGGCCGAAGATGATACCGCCCAGATTTATGTGCAGGCCAACCTGAACTGGCCGGATGGTGACCCGCGCGTCAACCCTGTCGTCACCTGCGAACAGGCCGCCTACATGTTGGGCCAATTCAGCGGCAATATCTATCCCACCGAAACTGCTTTCTTTGGTGAGGCAGATTACCACGACGGCAATGCTGCCTTACTGGTCGATTTCGGATACGTCGAAGAAGGCTACTACTACGATGAAGCTGGCCGCCAGATCGTGTTGGTCGAGAACGTGCGTGACGACCAATACTACGATCCGGACTACCCGCTTTACATCGCTGGTTTCTTCTCCCCCACTCTGGAAGCTTACTTCGACCGCAACACAATGACGATCGACAGCTACCAGTGGGAAGAACGCACCGGTCCTGATGGCTCGCGCCCGTTCCTTTATGAAGGTACGTTCGCACATGAGTACCAGCACTTGCTGCACTCCGACTATGACGGCGATGAAGAAAACTTCGTCAATGAAGGTTTGTCCGATCTGGCCGAATACCTGACCGGCTACGGCATCCCCGATGGTCACGTCAACGCCGCTGCTAGCAACCCCGAGAACTCCCTCGTGCTGTGGGGCGACCAGGGCGACCTGGAAATCCTGACAGACTATGGTAACGCCTTCCTGTTCCAATTCTATATGATGGAACAATTCGGCCCAGAATTCATTCAGGCTGAGTTCCACGAACCGGGCAATGGTATCTCCGGTATCGACGCCACGCTGGATTCCTTCGGCTTCCACCGCGACTTCGCCGACGTCTATCATCACTTCTCAGTTGCCGAGGTAATCGATGCCAAGTCTTGGGGCGGCATCTACCAATTCGCTGACATTGACTTCACCATCGACGCCGGTACCCCCGAAGAACCCAATCCAGAAGCCTACGACACCCCCGGCGCACCGCCTTGGGGCACGGACTTCATCTGGATCGACGGCAATGCCAAGAATGTTTCCAAGCTGATCTTCAATGGCGTAGATTACTCCATGTTCGCCACCCCGTGGACCTCTGACGGCGACGTGCTGTACAGTGGCACCGGCGACTTGCTCGATAACTGGGCGATCTTCTCCGCTACCGCTGGAAGCACCCTGACCTTTGATACCTACTATGACATCGAGGACTACTGGGACTTCGCTTTCGTTCAGGTTTCCACCGACGGTGGGCAGACCTGGACCAGCCTGGCGAACGACTATACTACCTCGTCGTACGATCCGGACGCGATTTCGACCGTGATTGAAAACCTGCCTGGCCTGACCGGCTGGAGTGGCGACTGGATCACTGGGGTAACCTACGACACCAGCGCCTACGCCGGACAGGATGTGCTCTTTGCCTTCCGCTTCGTTACCGACTGGGGCACCCACTATGAAGGCTGGTACATCGATAATGTTTACATCGATGACACCCTGGTTTCCGATGGCTCCGACGCCAGCATCTTCCAGGACATCACCGAGATCAACCCAATCGAAAACGACTTCACCGTCACCTTCATTGGCTTCAAGGAAAAACGCCATAGCCGCCAGGTTTACAACGTCAAGACCATGCGCCTTTCGGACGTAACCGAAGACGGCATGATTGAACTGCGTGGCCTCTTCCACGGCTCGGACAAGGTCATGATGTTGGTGACCTCTGACGCCGCCGAAGGCTTCACCGGCTATGCTGACTACTCCTACGAAGTTGTCTACAAGCAAAATGGCCCGCACAAGCATCACTACCCGTGGCGCCGTGGCCCTTGGGGCTTCTGGTGGTTCGGTGGTCGTGGCGGCTGGGGTCGCTAATCCCTAACAATCATGTAGATGTAAGGTCACACGCCTCGCATCTACACAAGTAACAAAGTTACAGCCCGCTTCCAAAGAAGCGGGCTGTTGTTTTATTACATCCAACGCTGCTGTATGCTTTTAATCGACCGGCACCCAGGGCTCGCCGTCCTGGATTTTCGGGTCGGCAGGGATCACCGGCGTGATCTGGACTGCATCAGCCTCACCTTCCGGTGAGCACAACAGCATCGCTCCACGCATATTGGTGTGATAGTCGTAGACCTCTCCATCTTCCGTTTTGAGCATGATCTGGTATCCGGGTGTAAGCACCTGGGCATATGCTTCGCCATCTTGCGGACAGCCCAAAGAAGCATCCGGCCATTCGACGGATGCCAGACTCTGCACTCGAATAGTATTCACAGAAACACCCAGCCGTTCCGCCAGGTCTTGGCGGGCGGTAGCCACCAGAATTTCCATCGGGTCGACATTTTGCACCGGGGGCTTACGCGTGGTTTCCGGTTCTACCGGAATGGTCGTCCCGACCAAGTCCTCAGCTCCAGATTCCCCTGGATCTTCCGGTGCAGCCTCACCTTGCTGAGTATCACCTTCATCACTG
>JBNKDB010000547.1:0-12888 GCA_050288045.1 Anaerolineales bacterium
TCGTAATTCGTCCAGTTCTCGCCGGGCGGGCGCTCTTCCAGCAGCAGATGGAAGCGGTTGATCTGCACGCTGAGGTTTTCGATGTGATGCAAGGCGATGGCTTCCAACGTTTTCGGACGGCGCGGCGAACCCCATTCGTAACGCCCATGATGGGCCAGCAGCATATGGCGCAAGCGCAGCGCCAGTTCGGCCGGAAATTCCGGCAAACGCGTCAACGCTTCAGTGACCATTTCGTCGGTCATCACGATGTGGCCGATCAGGCGGCCTTCATCGCTGTAATCGATATCCGTTTCCCAGGTGAATTCGCGCACCTTGCCAATGTCGTGCAGCAGCAGTCCAGTGAGCAGCAAGTCGGTATCGATCTGGGGATACAACTCGATCACGGTTTGCGCCATAGCGAGCGTTTCCAGAGTGTGTTCCAACAAGCCACCAATGTAGGCGTGGTGGATGCGGCGTGCCGCCGGGGCTTGAGAGAAAGATTGCATGAACTTGGCATCGTCGAAGAAGACGGCCAACAAAGCACTCAGGTGACGGTTCTCGACACCTTCGATGAAAAAGCGTAGTTGTTCCTGCATCGCCTCAGGGTCGCGGCGCGTGCTGGGGAGCATATCACGCAGGTCGTATTCGCCGCTGTTGGCAGGGCGTACGCGGTGCACGCGGATTTGCATGCGGTCGAGGTAAGTTTCCACTTCCCCATCCAGCTTGACCACATCGCCTTGCTGCAATTCCTCATTGGCTTCTTCCGCGCCTTCCCAAACACGCCCCATCAACTGACCGGTGCGGTCGCTCAGGATCAAGGTCAGGAAATAACCGCGCGAGGGATCACGAAAGGGTTCCAATTGCTTATTACGCAGTACGTAATAACCAATAAAGCGTTCCCCCTCCTGGAGTTCACGGATAAACGCCCCCTTCTGGGGATGATAAGCTTCGCTCATTCTTCTACCGCATCCTCAAGCACTTCGTCCGGTTCAGCTTCCACCGGGCCGGCAATCGGCAGACGGAAAACAAAGCGGCTGCCCCCACCAGGGCGCGGTTCCACCCAGATCTTGCCGCCGTGCGCTTCGACCGCCAGGCGGCAGAAGGTCAGGCCCAGACCGGAGCCGCGCCGTCTTCCCTGCGAACCGGGCACCTGGGCAAAGCGCTGGAAGATTTCCTCACGGTAATCGTCGGGCACACCCGGGCCGGTATCGCTGACACACAGCAAGACCGAATCTTCATGCAGCGGTTCCCCGCTCACACTGATCTGGCCGCCCTCAGGCGTATACTTCAGGGCGTTATCCAGCAAATTCACCAACACCCGCTGGATCAGCGTGCGGTCGCCCTGGACTTGCAGCAGGCTGACCTCGATTTCAGTGCGCATGATAATACCCGCTTCAACAGCCTGGGGGATGAACTCGGCTACCGTTTCGGTCGCCAAAGCATTCAAGTTAATGGTTTCCAGTTTGAGTTCGATGCCACCGGATTCGAAATGTGAAATATCCAGTAGTGACTCGATCAAAGTCAGCACCCGGCGGGTACTGCGCTGGGCAATTTCCAGCGACTGTTGGATGAGTGGATCGCGCTCCTCGACAGGTAGCACTTCGTCCATCAGCATCAAGGCGCTGGTCACCGCGCCAACCGGGGCGCGCAGGTCGTGGATGAGCGTATCGGTGATCAATTCGCGGGTCTGGTTGATATGGTATTCCTCGGTCACATCGCGGATCACGATCAGCCAACCGATCACGTTTTGCCCCGCGCCCATCACCGGCGAAACATCGCGTTCCAGGAATTTATCGGCCACATTATAGGTCGACTTGGGTTTAGGCCCGCCACCCGCCTGTAAGAGCTGCTCCAGCTCTTTGGCTTCCGCTCGAGAATAACCCAGTACCTGCAGCGTTTTCTTGGGCAGATCGGAGATGCCCTTGCCAACCATTTCCCGGACGGGCTGGTCGCTCAAATTTTCGAGCGGTTTGTTGGCCAACGTCAGGCGGCCGTTACCTTCCAGTAGCAAGACCACCTCCCCAACCGAGTTGAGCACGGTCTCCAGACGGTCACGCCCCTGGGTGACATCCGAGAACAGCAGCGAGTTCTGCAAGGCAATCGCGCCTTGCGAAGTCACTGCCTTGGGGAGCTGCAAATCACGCTCGCCAATCATCAGGTCGCCAGGCAAAGCCGCCAATACCACTCCCAGACGCTTCTTGGCGGCCAGCAGCGGGAACAGACACACCTGGCATTCCTGGGAGAGTTCCAGGTCGGAACGCAGTTCCAATTCTTCCAGGTCGACGTACAACGGGCGCGTATCAGAGGGCTGTTCGCGCACCACTACCAGGTCGCTATCCAGCAAGGTTGCCGGTAAGGTAATGCCGGGATTATCCAGCGTCTCCGAGGTAGACATCAATTGGTACATGTGCCCGTTTTCCTGGCGCAGGTAGACCCCTGCCAGGAAGCTGTTGATCGAAGCGCGCACGGCCTGGACTACAGTATCGAGCACGTTCTTCAAGCTGAGGTCACTGACCAGCCGCGTCCCGACCAGATACATGCTGGACTGATCGTGCAGCCAGCGTTGGGCGTCGGTGTACAATTCAGCGTTGACCACTGCCACAGCAGCCTGGTTGGCTAACTGGTTGATGAAAGCCAGGTCGGATTCGGTAAAGGCTTTGGGCGTTGAGTTTTCCAGGTTGAGTACACCCAAGACGCGCTCTTCGTGAATGAGCGGGACGGTCAACTGTGAAAGCGTGATGCCTTGGGTCAGGTCGATGTAATCGGGGTCTTGGCGCACATCCTCAATCACCGCCGGTTGCTTTTCACGGATGACCCGCCCGGCGATACCTTCACTCTCATCGAAGAATTTCTGTGGGCTGACGTAGCCTTTGCTGGCCTTGAGTTCATACGCCCCCTTGACCTTGTTCCAGATCGTCAAGCCGCCGCAGGGCGAGTCGGTAAAATCAAGGGCGTATTCGAGGATCATTTCGAACAGGCGCTCAGAATGGAAAGCCGCCGAAAGCTGGCGGCCAACCGTCTCCAGGATGGTCAACTGCTGGGCGCGCTGTGAAAGCGCCTGGTCGGTGCTGGCGTGCAGGCGGGCGTTGGATACCGCCAGCCCGGCCTGGGAAGCCAGCGTCTTCAGCAAGTCGACCTCTTCTTCCTGGAAGTCATGCGGCTCATCATAAAAAACGGACAGGAAACCAATATATCCGTCGGGCGTGCCCATCGGAAATTCACCGAAAGCCTGAATATTCTCGGCGATCAAATGCTCTTTGTAGCTATTCTCCAGATCGACACTATCGAGGCTGGAATAGAGTTCGGGGCGGCCGGTGCGCAGGCTGCGCGTGCGACCGTCGTAGGAAACAGGGAAAGAAAGGGTCTGTTCGGTGAAGTGATCGGAAAGACCGGAGGCATGCGCTAGACAAACGTGATCGTCATCCGGTTCGGTCAGGAAGATCGCACAGCGATGTTCCTGGCTGACGGCGAACACCGCCTTGCAAACCTCCTCCAACACCGCTTCCGGTTCCAGGCTGGCCGAGATCTGTGCAGCAATCTTGTTCAGGCTTTCCAGTTGCGAAGCGCGCTGCTGGGTCTGCTCGTAAAGCAGGGCATTCTCCAAGGCCACGCTGACCTGGCTGGAAAGAATGGTGAGCATGTTACGGTCGGCCGGGGTAAATTCCACTTCCTGCGTGAAGGAAAAAACCGCCAGGCAGCCCAATACTCGTTTGGGAGTCGCCAATGGCACACCCAGCCAGGTTTGTAAAAGCTCTTCGCCGCGCGGCAGCCCAATGCGCTCGATCTCCTGATAAGCATTACGCGGCAGCATGAAGGCCTGTTGCTCCCGGATCACCCGGTCGGTAAGGCGGTCCATCAACGGACGGCGCGGCCATTGGTGCCGCTTGCCACGTTTGACCGCTAACGGATACCACAAGCGGTCGTCGCGCTCATCATACAGGGCAACGTAGAAACTATCCGCTTTCAGCAGTTCGGTGATCTGTACGTGGATGACTTCCAATAACTCATCAACGTCCAGCGTGGAGCGCATGGTCAGGCTGATTTCCTGCAAGGTCGAAATATCCTGCACGCGTCGCAAAAGATCGCTCCGGGCATTGGCCGCCAGGTGAATGGAAATCGAGGAAATACCAATGATCGCCCCCAATAGTGCGATCGCGCCGATCTGAATGGCAATAAAGGCCTGCACTACCAGGATCACAAAGGGCAGCAAGAGGAATTCAATCAAGACGAATAGGAACACGTCCCGGCCAGGTGCTTCCATTGTCACCGGGGAACGCAGCCAGAAATCGACCAGCAATAAAACCGCATGGATGGCGGCATATCCCAGCGCCACCCAGATCAGCCACCAGACATCTTGCAGCAAAACCGGATCACTGCTGATGGCTTGCTGCCAATTAGAAACCAGCGCCACCGCCATCAAGGGGACAAGTTGCAATCCGATGCGGAAGGCGATCTCCGAGATGGGGGGGACGGGGGGAATGGTCTTGCTGATGCGCCAATGGTAAGCCAGCCCCCAAAATACGAATCCGATCAGCATCCCGGCAAATACAGCCAGACCGGTAAAGGCCGCCCCGTACAACATCCCGGACGTCAGGGCAACCAGATGGATGGCGCTGAAATTGAAACCAAATAATTGGAGCGGGAAACCGACCAGGAATGCGGCGAAAAAGGCAACCAGCACCGCTTCCCAGGTACCTTCGAAGGCCAGCGGGAAGCGCAGACTGGTATACACCAGCAATCCCACGCCGATCACGGCGACCAGGATGCGGTATACAAGGATGGTCTGTCCCTTCTTATTCATTGCTTCCATTGATAAGCCCATCCTGGCAAACCATTAATATATTTAAGACTCTGGTGTTGGCGTAGGTGATGTCTCAGGAGTCGGTGATGCTGATGCTGGGCTGCTCTCTCTGCCCAACTCTTTTTGTGCTTCTCTAATCCATTCTTCGGGCATGACTTCCGGCGGTAAATCCAGTAAAGCCTCCCAGTCAGCTAATGAGGCTTCCTCGTACCCGTCGAGTGTGGCCAACGATTTCGCCCGCCAATAGTAAACTTGGGCATATTGCGCATCAGTATCCGCATAGCCATTTGAAGCGTTGATCTGCTTGTAGCCTTCAAAATCATCCCCGGACAAGAATAGAGCGATGCCGTGTGCGATCTGTGGCTCGAACCAGTTGGGATAGACGCCCTTTGAATACACAAAATCTTCGATAGCCAGATCATATTGTTCCAAACCCAGGTAGGCCTCGCCGCGGTAGTAGCGCGCCCGGTACAGGTTAGGCTGGTAGGTCCTGGCTCTATCGAGCACTTCAATCGCTTCTTCATAATTTTTGTGCTCGACGTACGCCAAACCCAGCGTGTACCATCCCTGGGCACTTTCCTCTTCGAAGGTGGTATAGGTTTGCAGCACACCAATCGCTTTTTCGATCTCGCCCAACTCGTAATAGGCCTGTCCTAGCGCAAGGTAAGTGTCGTACAAAGTCGGATCGAGTTCGTTGGACTGCTCGGCATAATCGATGGCCAGTTCTGATTCGCCCAGATTGATCAGGGCTTGGGCGCGGTAGAGGTA
Source organism: Anaerolineales bacterium (assembly GCA_050288045.1). Classification (GTDB taxonomy): domain Bacteria; phylum Chloroflexota; class Anaerolineae; order Anaerolineales; family UBA11579; genus JAFGRA01. The sequence continues at coordinate 5,549 of JBNKDB010000547.1, forward strand.
ATACAATGCCGTTTCCTCACCGCGTTCTTCCAAGATATCCAGGTCTTCCATGGCACCTTCGTAGTTCTTCACCTGGATGCGGTATTTGGCACGCGCCAGGTACGCCTCGATAAAATCAGGGTCGTAGCGGATGGCATCGTTGATATCGGTAGCGATCTTGGCTTCCGGATCGACCGCGCTGTTCACGCGCGCCCGGCCCAGATAGGCCGGTGCAAATTCTGGATTCTTGGCAAGCGCTTCATTAAAAGTACGGCGGGCAGCATCATAATCTTGCAAGTTGTAATAGCATTCCCCAACCAGATAAATGATATCCACCGCATTGGGTTCGTCTTCCAACACGCGTTCGAAGAATTCGATGGCGCGCTCCCAATTCTCAGCCTCATACGCACTCATGGCGATGCGGAAATCTTCGCTGGCGGGATGTGGGGTGGCGACGTAAACGGATGTCGGCGTAAAGGTAACTTCCAGGAAGGCGGCAATCGGCGTGGGGGAACCCTCGAAAGTCGGCGTAACCGTCGGCACAATCGGGGTACCTTCAGCGGTTATGGTCAGATTGGCCTGTAGTGTATGATCCACTGTAGCAGTAGGATAAACGTAGGTCAGTTCTTTGGGACGAAAAATAGCGTAGAAGATCAAGCTGACAGCAACCACGCCAACGACGACCAGTGTGGCGATCTGCCGCGGGGTCATCGACAGCTTGGCGCGTTCGCTTTCGGCGACCGAACCGGGTGCTTTAGCAATTTCGCCGATATCGAATTGGCGTGAACGTTCCGGCTTGACCGGTTTAATGCCTCCATCCGGTGCCATGACTCCCATCAGGGTCAGGCCGCGGCGGGCAGCCTGGTTCTCGGGGTCCAGTTTCAGCGCGGTTTGCAGGCAATAGACGCGTTCTTTTTGCGTATCAACAACCGAGCTGAGATACAACCAATAACTCGGTTCCCCCTGATTGGTGCGCAACAGCCGGGTCAGCAGGTCGCGGGCCCGTGTACGTTGTCCCTGGCGAGCCGCATCCAACGCCTCTTGCAGCATTCTGTCATCGGCCATGATTTACCTCGTACTCCGACAAATCGCTTTGCGATTTGCTTCAGAAAAGTCTCTGATTTTTTTCAAAAAACCAGAGATTTTTCCGTAAACCAGTTTAGCATATGCTGTGCCAAGACACAAGTGATGATGATGCTGCGTTAGTACCTATAGGATAAGCAGGGGAAATGAGAATCGAGATTGGAGATTTCGTTAGACGTGATTCGAGAACCGAAAATCGTAATAATGAGGAACCAGTAATCAGTAACTCGGCACCGAGGAAGCCAGTCTTCTTACCTGGCTACCTGATTCCTTGCTTTCTTCACAATGAGCCGCCAACTGCATTCTACCTACTGTATACTCCTCATCATTCCTGCTATAATCACGCCATGCGAGCTATCGTGAAAACGATCTTTCTATGTACTTGCCTGCTGCTGGCAGCCTGTGGGAACAGTGCGGCGACTTCAGATGAGGCGCAGCCTACCGCGGCAGCTACTCGGGCACTGATCCAATACCAGTCGCCCACCCCTACCCTGCACCAAACGGCCACCCCACCGGCAATCCAGCCCACGGTGCCCGCTCTGCCTACAGCTACGCCCTTCCTTTATACTGTGGTCGATAAAGACACCCTGATCGGCATTGCGGTCAAATTCAATGTCTCTCTGGAAGACTTGTTGGCCGCCAATCCCGAAGTCGATCCGCGCGCGCTGTCAATCGATACCGTACTGGTCATCCCGACCGGCGAGGGCGAAGTAGTCAGCCTACCCACACCGACGCCGGTACCGGTCAGCTTTAGCGAACCAGCCTGTTATCTCAATGCTGCCGGGGGATTGTGGTGCCTGGTGGTAGCCAGCAATAACGCCCCCAACGCTCTTGAAAACCTCTCGGCGAACATCTACCTGTATTCCGAGGCTGGCGAAGTGTTGGATAATCAAGTAGCGACTGCGCCTTTGAACGTATTGGCAAGCGGTGAACGACTGGCACTGGCGGCCTATTTTTCACCGCCGCTTCCGGCCTGGCATTTCGCCCAGGCGCAGTTATTGACCGCCCTGCCCGTACCCGATGCGGACGACCGCTACCTGCCGGTCACGGTCAACAACCTGGAAGTCGATATCTTACAGGATGGTGTCACCGCGGAAATCTCGGGCGACGTCAACCTGCCCGGGGGCGAGCGCAGTGCCAATACCGTTTGGGTTGCAGCCGTAGCTTATACTGAAAGCGATCAGGTCGTCGGGTTCCGGCGTTGGGAAGCCACCGATGAATTAGCCCCAGAAAGCAGCCAGGACTTTGCCTTCGAGGTCTACAGCCTGGATGCCCCGATTGCGCAGGTGGAAGTATATGCTGAAGCCCGGCCGTAATAACCGTCTCCTTTGACAAGAAAAAACGCATCCAGGTTATGGATGCGTTTTACGTTCATAAACTTTGAAACTATTCTAAAACCAAACGGTCGGTTCCCTAGTTACCCCAGATGATGTAGCTGTCACTGGTACAAGTCTCACCAGCGTCGCCGTCCTCGACACAGACCTCATAGGGGATCAACGCACCATTTGGTGCCTGGATCGCCGGGATGCTCAAGGAAGCTGTGCCACCGGCATCTGTCGCCGGGAAGACGTATATACTGCGCGTATCATCCGGCAAGGTAAGCTGGATATCGGGCGCTACATTCTCCACCGGCATCCCATTCCTGATAATGGTGACATGGATGGTTTGGACGTGGTCGGAGTCGATCAAAGATTCCTCTTCCCAAAGCCGAATCTCGAGCTTGCTGCCGGGTACTTCCGTAGCCTGTGGGTCGGGGTTGAAGAACAATGCTTTGTAGACCGAACCCAGATTCACCGGGCGGACTTGCTGGCCGTCGGCAGCATCGGGATCGCTATCCAGGCACAGGTTCTCGAAGCACTGGCGGTAAATGTTATCCTGGTAAGGGAAGATTTCTGTGATCGGATAACCGGAAACATCGATGCCACCATGCTGGGCAATGTAATCGTAGAAGAGGGTCGGAATATTGTGCCCCAGATCGCCTTCGATGCGGAAGAAGTAGACCAACTGTGAATCGAGTTTCTCAACCAGCGGCTTAACTTCATAACCCACCAATTTCGAGATCGGGCGAGCATAAGCCCGGTTAGCATCGTCGGGGATGGCATAAAGCACCAGGTTCTCGAAGATCACTTCCTGATTACCGTCTTCTCCTTCGTACGGTCCGGTCAGGTATTCACCGACAAAAGTTTGCCCCAAGCGGGCAACTGTGCTGGCAAAAGGTTCCGGCAGCGCGTTGTCTTTGACTTGCGCGATCCCAGCGCTTGGCAATTGGCGGCGGCATTGATAACCGCAAGCCTCAATCCCATAATAAAGCAGTTCAGGTTCCCCAATCGAATTGGTCAGTGATTGGTAAATACCCACATTTTCAAAATGCTGCTCCAGACGATTTTCTTCTGGGTTGTAACGCACTTCGGTCAATGGCTTACCGGCGTACCGGAGGCCGCCTAATTCTTCATATAAGGTAACAAAATCAGCGTAGACGATATGTCCATCCACATACAACGAGCCACCTTGCTGGGGCATCGGCACAGGAGGATCCAAAAAGCCGAATTCTTTACCCAGCGGGGCCAGGTAATGCTGCCGGTCAGAAGGCGCATAGGGGTCATAGACCATCAACGCCTTCTCCGTATATTGCATGCTCAGTTTCTCATTGGGAATCACATCCGAGATCGCTGGACCTAGAACCGCATTCCCTCCCAGGTATGCGTACAGTTCCCGGAATTGCGGAGCAACCGGATAGGTATGGATTGCCGTTGGACTGGGCAATGGAGACGTTGGCATTCCTCCACAGGCAACACTCAGTGATGCTAATAACACAAATAACATCACCGGTACGGTAGATTTTCTAAGAACCATATTCATTTTGGGGTCCTTAACCAACTGCTTTGATTGCACAAAGCATGCAACTAGACCAGATTAAAAAAACAATTGGATCTTTACTATGTTTCGCCTCAATAAATAGTATATCAAAATTTTCACAAAAGGAAATACCCTTTACCTCGGTTTCCCGTTTCCAAACGAACAAGGCGACAATTTGCGTGAATTAATTCCCAATTAAAAAATTTCGGGGTAAAGAAAACCGGCGTCTGTGGGGGTATAAGCCATATTCACCACACACATACGGGGAAGGCACACTCGCTTCCTGAAATATGGAAACGATTTCATCACCTTACAATTTTGCAAGGTAATCGCCGATATGAGATTCAATTTCTCTAAATTGAATAGCGGTCGGAATCAGGACGAACGATACTAGGGGAGCACTGCCACCAGCGGAATGGGGATGAATACCAGGAAAAAGGCGATCACGCCTAAAATCGCGACGGCTTTCCGCTTATTGTCCAAGGGAGTAATCATGTCAAGCGGTTCAGCAAAGACGCGCCCTAGCAGCAAAAGCAAGAACACCCAAAACCACCAGCCCGGCCAGAAAAACCCCAACGCACCCAGCACGATCAACACCACCGGCAAAAAGGCGCGCGCCCGTTCCCCGAACAGCACATTGACCACGTGGCCGCCATCCAACTGTCCGGCCGGGATCAGGTTCAACGCAGTGACCAGCAAGCCGGCCCAGCCCGCCCAGGCGACCGGGTGCATGAACACATCCATACCACCGAAGGGAATCGGCTGGCTGGTAAATATGTAACGCAGCCAATAGACCACCGGGTTGACGTCACCATAGGAAACCGGCGCAGGCAGCAATTGACCGTGGATGATATATTTGGCTGCCAGGTAGAGGATTGAATTGCCTTCCAGGCTGAAGCCGAAGCCCATATTATCAGCCGTGGGGAGCTGCTGGACAGAGGAAAGCCACAGCCCCAACAGCAAAACCGGGACGGCGACCACCAGCCCGGCCAACGGCCCGGCAATCCCCACATCCAGCAAGGTGTTTTTATTCTTGGGCGGTTCCTTCCACATAATCACGGCCCCCATTGTGCCCAATGGACTAAAGGGAAATGGAATGAAATAGGGCAGGGTCACTTCGGTCTTGTGGTAGCGCGCCATCAGATAGTGCCCAAACTCGTGTGCCAGCAAGATCGCCAGGATACTGACTGCGAACGACCAGCCGGTCCAGATTTGGGTCAACGGAGCAAGAAATTGCAAGAACGGATTCTCCGGCAAGGGACCGTCATAACTATATAAAGCCCCGGCATAGAACACACTGAACAGTGTAATGATAAACAGAATCACATTGAGACGCGGGTTCGAAGGGGTAGGGTTGATCACCCCAACCCGCACGATCACCACCTGGCGGTCTTCTTCGATACGGAAGAAGGGGGTCACCCCGTAGGGGCGCAGCGCTTCGGCGAGTTGGTCATAGGCTGCTTCCGAGTCCAACAACAACTCGCCGTAATATTTCGCCAGGTACTCCTGTTCGCCGCCCCCGATCAACGGCCGCTCGACCTTGAAGACCTGATCGACCTTTTTTCTGATCTCATCTAGAGATTGAATATAATGCTCATTCGATTCCATTAATTTGCTTTCTCACCATCTTTTACAATTAATCAGGCGGGAGTGCATGGGAGTCGAACCCACCGCGGCCCGCAACGCGACCCGCCACCGGTTTTGAAGACCGGGGAGCCCACCGGGACTCATCCACTCCCCTAATGAATAGGAAGGATACCGCAATGGGATACGTTTGGCAAGTTATCCTGGGTTACGGCGCATTAGGGTTGGATTAACACACCTGCTTTTAGAGTTGCCGCCTGTCATAGATTTGTCATAGAAGCAAAGTGCGCGGTAGAAAGGATTCCATTACAATAGAAACGTGGTGGCGCATTTCCAAATTGAGGAGTTCTGATCATGAAACAACGTAAATGGAATTGCAAAGCAATTCTTAAGCAATCTCCTACATTGCCAGTAAAGCTGATCCTATGGGCAACTGTGCTGCTGGTCAGTACGCTGGCCTGTAATTACGTTGATAATCTCGCCTCATCCGGCTCCTCCGGCAATGAGGATATGGACAGCTTACCAACGCCCAACCTCACGCTGACAGCTGTGTTTGCGCCCACACCAACCTACACCACGATTCCTTCCTCGCCGACGATCACCCCAACCGAAGCCCCAACCGCAACTCCCACCCGGGAGCCGATCGTTGTAGGTGAATCCGAAGATGGCTCCGACGAACCGTTACCAACCCGCTTGCCGGAGGAAATGGGCTTCGAGTCCGCCCCAGACGAAGACAGCGCGAATGTATCGGCGGTGTTCCTGGCCGCCCCTCCGGTGATCGATGGCGATTTCTCCGATTGGAGCGCCTACATGTACACGGCCAACAACCCGGTCTACGGGGAAGGCTTTTACAGCGGGCCAGACGACGTGCGCGCCAATTTCAAGGTGGCCTGGGACACCGATTACCTTTACATCGGTGTGCAAGTGATGGACAATAAATTCGTACAGATCGATTCGGGCCAGCTCCTCTTCCTGGGTGACAGCATTGAAGTCCTCTTCAACCAAGACTTGCTCGGTGATATCGATGAAGAAGAGCTGAACGCCGACGATTACCAAATTGGTATCTCCCCCGGTAACCGGCTGGAAAATGGCCCTACCGAAGCCTACCTGTGGTATCCCAAGAGCCAGGCCGGCAGCCTATCCACGGTAAAGGTCGGCGCGCTGGGCGGTTCGGAAGAGTATTGGATTGAGGCAGCCATCCCCTGGTCGCTGCTGGACGTGACACCTGAATTCGGCCAGATCTACGGTTTTGGTCTGTCGGTTTCGGACAACGACACCGCCGATGGCAGCGGCCAGCAGACCATGGTCTCGAACCTGGAAGAACGCACGCTCACCAATCCGGCCACCTGGGGTGAACTGACCTTGATCATTCGCTAGTCCCGAGAAAACGCTCTCTCCTAAGAATGATTTCCTATTGTAGGTGTGCAAATTGCACACCTACAATATATTTAAGTGCTATTTCGGACGTTTTAGAGAAAGTTACTGTTTTGTTAAGAACAGTGCGGCATTATTGTCAACCCTATTAAGTGCGGTTATAATTTTTTAAATAAGATGAGAATTGTGACATTATCCCAGTTTTGGTTACATTCCTTCGAATTGCCTGTCATTGTGGCAGGTAAGTTTTTTTTCATTGACTAACTACATCAAAAGAGTAAATAAATGGCACACGTTTCCCACAAATTAAAAAATTCGCTGGAAGGCGCACTGGCTGGCGGCGGCGATCCGGCGACTTCTCCCTTATACGTATTCGGCCCATTCCTCAGATTGATCGTTGTCGCTGGCGTTGCCCAAGTCACCTTTGGCGCGTCACTCTGGTTGGTGGTGCTCACCATCGCCGT
>JBNKDB010000548.1:0-3701 GCA_050288045.1 Anaerolineales bacterium
CTCTACTCAAGATCAGCTTGGTGTGCAAGTTGACTCACGGACAGAGCTTGGCTCTATCCCAGGCTGCCGGTGTTGCGCTCATCCGCTAGGATACCGAACCCTTCCAGCAATTCCCGGATGCTCTTTACACCCAACGGGAAACGATTCGAACGCACGTAGGGGCCGTGCTGTACGGCTTCCCACACCAGATCGGCAACATCGTACGCCGCCCGCGGCCGTCCAATTCGAGCCGCATTGTGGGCACATTCGTTGAGCAATTTGCCATCATCCGCTAGCCAATGGCTCAAGGTTTCCAACATGTTCAGCGGCTTCCTGATGTACGCCCCGGCCCCCTTCTCGACCACGTACTCCTGGTTTCCGGTCTCCTGCCCGGGAATGGCTTCGATCAACATCAGCGGCAGCCCGGAAGCCAGCGATTCGGTCACCGTCAATCCACCCGGCTTGGAAACCATCAGATCAGCGGCGTGCATCAATTCCGGCATATTCTCGACAAAATCGTACACCTTCGCCGGATAATGCCAGTCGATGCTTTTCAGATCAGCATACAAGCTGTCGCTGCCCCCGGCGGAAACGAGGAACTGCAAGGGAAAGCCGCTGTGGTTCAATGGTTCGAGGTATCGCGGTAAAGAGGCAATGCGCTTGCTGCCCACCGCCAGCACCGTCACCCGGTCGGGGTCCATCCCCAGCTTTACCCGCAGCGCTTTTTTATCCTGTTTTTCGGCAAAATGGGTGCGTACCGGTATGCCGGTGATCTTGACCGTCTCCGGCGACAGGCCATACTCGATCGCCAGATTGGCGGCGCGCGCCGTCGGCACCAGGCAGAAGTCCGCCGCCCGGTGATACCAGGTGAAATGGATCGTCACCAGATCGGTGACCACCGTGATCAATGGGGTGTAATGATTCTTGAGCGTCAGGTATGCCCCCAATGGCGCTTGAAAGAACGGGAACGTGGTTACGATCACGTCCGGCCGGTACATTTTATACACCCGCCGCACCGCTTCATACAGCAGCACGGTCAGCGAGTTTTCGAAGATACTGCCGCGCAGCGGCCCATCCGTGGCTTCATATCCCAACTTGTAGATTCCAGGCCAGTCGCGTACGACCTTATCATAATCATCCTGGGTACGCCGCAAGAAAAGTGGGACATGTTTATCGTCGAAGACGTTTACGATCTCGGTCTGACAACTTTCGCCGTACTTTTCATCCACGGCCTCTTTGACCGCTTTGGCAGCATACAGGTGCCCAAACCCAGCTTCTACGGTAAGCAGAAGAACCTTCTTTTTATCCAAGGTCCAATACTCCTTTTAGTAACACAATCCAAGCAAATTACAATTCCAGGCTAAAGGCCAAGAATGATATTGGAAAACACATCCCCAATCGCCGGGCCAAACAAGGCCAAAATGACGATCACACACAATGGGATCACCACACAAACTGCCAACAGGGCCAGGATTACCCCCATCACAATTCCAACGACCTTACCCGTATTATCGGGGGGCGCATCCCCTTCTCCGTAATACTCTCCTTCGATAGCCATTTCAGTCTCCTCATTCAACGCTTTAACGAATACAAATTCTGTTTGTATTATATCCAAAAAAGATCGCCCATTTGTAAAAAGTTTTTAATCCCCCTATCTCAATCCAAAATCTATACAATGTTCACTTTTTCTTCACAACTCCTTCATAACCTCTGACTAAACTAATGAGCATAAAGTTTCAAAACTGTATCCAGCAATCTAATATAGGTTTCAATAAGGAGCATTACATGTTGAAGAAAATTATCCTCGGAGCAATATTGGTTACCGTGATCGGTGCCGGGGGAACCGCCCTGGCCTATGGTGTGACCACCCAAGATACCGAAGCAGCCGCCGACATCCCCGCCCCGCTCGCCAACGAGCAGACGGTCGAAAATACCCCAGTTGGAGGGCAAGCTGCACAGAACGGTGCCGCTGAACCGGCCGTTGCCGCCCAGGAAATGATGGGCGAACCCTGGCAGGCCGATGGCACCATCGCCGAAATCGACAATTATGGCTTCCAATTTGCGTTGCAGAACGGCGAAACCGTCTATATCGAGTTAGGCCCGCCAGACTACTGGCAAAACCAGGGCGTCGAACTGCAAGTCGGGCAGCTGGTCAGCGTCGATGGCACCATCAACGACGGTATGATCCACGCTTCCCAGGTCATGCTGGCAGACGGACAAATGCTGCAAATCCGCGACGAAAACGGCCAGCCGCTGTGGAGTGGCGGGGCCAACAACGCGCAAGGCCAGAACGGTGTCCAAGACGGTACCGGCGATCACACCCCCGATCCCCAAGCCCAGGTCGATGAATGGGTCACCATTAGCGGCACCTTGATGTCCTTCCAGGGCGGCAACATGACCATGTCCACCACCGATGGTGAGATCATCACCTTCAAGACCGGCCAGCCGCGCTTCTTCGCCGACCAGGGCATTACCTTCAACGCCGGTGACGAGATCGTGGTGGTCGGCTTCTACGAAGGCGCTGAATTCATGGCCGGGGACATCACCCAGGTTTCCACCGGACTGCGCGTCATGCTGCGGGACCCGAACGGCCGCCCGTTGTGGGCCGGCCCCGGGAACAGCAACGGCAATGGTGGTAATGGAAATGGGAACGGCAATAGCGGCGGTCAGGGCGGCAACGGTTACGGCGGCGGTAATCGCTAAGCAACCACCATCCCATTGATTTTAGAGGTAGAGAGATTCCGATGACTGAACAAACCACTCCCCAGGCCGAAAAGCCCACCCTGCTGACCCGCATCCAACAATCCGTCCAACGCAGCCCGCTCTTCCCCGGTGATGACCGCGAACGCATGAAGATGGTGATGAACAGCCTGATCCTGCACATCCATCCTTCCAAGGTCTCCAAACCGGCGCTCAAATTCTCCTATACGTTTGGCCTGGGTGGACTGCTGATCTTATTGATGACCGTGCTGGCCGTCACCGGTGTGTTGCTGCTCTTCGTCTATACACCCTCCCCGGATGCGGCCTACGATAGCATGATCGCCCTGCAAACCGAAATCTACTTCGGCAACCTGATCCGCAACCTGCACCACTGGTCGGGCAATCTGATGGTCGTGGTCGGGCTGCTGCACCTGCTGCGCGTGTTCTACACTGCCGGGTTCACCCGCCCGCGCGAATTCAACTGGGTGATGGGCCTTTCCCTTTTGCTGCTGATCGTGGCCGCCAACTTTACCGGCTATCTGCTGCCCTGGGACCAACTGGCCTATTGGGCCGTGACCGTAGGCACCAGCCTGCTGGATTACATTCCCCTGATCGGCGAACCGCTGACACGTTTGCTGTTGGGCGGGCCCGAAGTCGGTGCTGCCACGCTGACCAACTTCTACGGCATGCACATCGCCCTGATCCCGCTGGCGATCTTCGCCATCGTCTCCTTCCACATCTGGCGCGTGCGTAAGGACACCATCACCGTGCCGCGCAAACTCGATGAAGAAGCCGACAAAGAGAAAGTCACCACCGTCCCGCACCTGGTCAGCATCGAACTGGTCTTCGCCCTGGTGTGGCTGGCGCTGCTGATCGCCTGGTCAGCCTTCGTCAATGCCCCCCTCGAAGAAGCCGCCAACCCGGCCCACAGCCCTAACCCGGCCAAGGCCGCCTGGTACTTCATGGGTTTCCAGGAACTGCTGCTGCATTTCCACCCCGTTTTCGGGGCCATCGTGATTCCC
>JBNKDB010000549.1:0-4503 GCA_050288045.1 Anaerolineales bacterium
TTTACCGTACACGTTCCAGGTCGGGACCAGGATTTGATAAGGATACTGTTCGGAAAGTTCCCGGCGCACGGTGCGGGCAGTATCAAACGTGAATTCCTGCATCAAGACAATATCCGGGTCTTCCTGAAGGATGCTATCCGCGATGTCACTTGGGTCACCACTACGATTGCCTACTACCCCCTCAACATTGTAGGTCATCACTTTTAGCGTTGGCCCTGCGACGGTTGGGCTGGGCAAGCGCGGCAAGAACAAAGCACCCCAAAACCACAGAAATACCACTGCCGCGGCTCCACTGACGGCCAGCAGCGGCCAGCGCCGCATCAAGAATGCCAACATGGCGAAGATGAACGCCGGTAGGAAATAATAAAACGCAAAGGAATTGATTAATCCGAGGTAACCAATACTGTCCCCGATGATGAGGTAGAGGGCCAGCCAGAGGAATAAACCAACCAGGTAAATCCAGCCCAGCACAGCAACGAATTTCTGCAATGTAGTCTCGTATTTATTTTCCATCAAAGTGGGGTTATACCATAAAAGCAAAAGTGGCAGGCAAAATGCCTGCCACTAAACAGATTAGGGTTTGATTAAGCGCGCTGCACACCAAGCGTCAGTTCTTCACCTTCGATGGTCAGCGTTTCCTGGTAAGCCCCAGCGGGGATGGCACCGGCAGTCAGCGTCTCGCTCAAGGTTTCGGACTTGATGTAGTCTGCCCAGGCCGCGAATACTTCCGCCAATTCACCTTCCGCTTGATAGTAAGTCAGAATGCGGTCTTCGATGTTGAAGTCGGCGTTCTTACGCATCGACTGGATACGGCGCACCAATTCCCGCGCCAGGCCTTCAGCCTTCAACTCGGGCGTGATCACGGTATCAACCGCCACGGTAACGACCTTATCAGCGGCCACGGCCAGACCTTCGGCGGGTTGAGTTTGCACCAGGACTTCTTCCGACGTCAAGACCACAGTCTCCCCATTCATGTTGATCTCAACATCCTCTCCGGCTTCGACTTTGGCACTGACATCGTCCGGCGAAAGCTCGGCCAATGCGGCGCGCACCTTCGGGAAATCGGCCCCAAACTTCGGACCCAGCAGACGGTTATTGGGCAAGATTTGATAGGAAACCAATGCTGAAGCATCAGCCACGAATTCCAATGCCTTGACATTCAACTCGTCGGCCACGATTTCGACCAACGGATCGGATAGGCTGACATCGCCTTCCCCGGCATGTACCAGCACCTTCGCCAGCGGTTGGCGGACTTTCAGGCCCGCATCACTGCGAGCTGCCAAACCCTGGCTGGCGATCTGGCGCGCCAGGCCCATCTGGTAGATCAGCTTTTCATCCACCGCAGCTTCATCCACCTGGGAGAAATCGGTGTGGTGTACGCTTTCGTATGCCTCCGAATTGTGCGAACGCACCAGATTTTGGTACATCACTTCGGTCACAAAGGGCACGATCGGGGCAATCGCCTTCGCCAATTTCACCAGCGTGTGGAACAACGTCTGGTAGGCATTGTCCTTGTCACTATCATGTTCGCTCTTCCAGAAGCGGCGGCGGCTGCGGCGCACGTACCAGTTGGTCAGGTCATCGATGAAGGGTTCCACGGCCAGCGTAGCCCCGAAGAAATCGGAATTCTCCAGCGTATCGCCGACGCGCTTGACCACCTGGTTCAGGCGAGCCACGATCCACCGGTCGAGCGGGTTCTCACTCTGCGGTGTCGGGCCTTCCGGGAAGGCCGGGTCGAAGTTATCCCACTTCGGCTCCCAACAATCCAGCTTGGCGTAGGTCACCAGGAAACTGTACACGTTCCACAAGGGACGCAGGAACTGGTTCTGCACTTCCGTGGCCCGGTTGTAGCCGAACAACAGGTTGTTCTCCGGCTTGTGGGCGCAGTACATCCAACGCATCACGTCGACGCCCATCTTGTCGGCGGCTTCGTTGAATTCGATGGAGTTGCCCCAACTCTTGTGCATTTCGCGGCCGTCTTCGGCATACAGGCTGGCATAGCCGAAGTTCTGCAAGAACGGTGGCGACTGGTCGACCACGGTGGCCATTGCCAGCAAGCTGTAGAACCAGTTGCGGAACTGGCCGGGGAAGGATTCACTGATCCAGTCCGCCGGATACCATTTATTCCAATAGGCCGGATCGGAACGGTAGCGCATCGTACTGAAGCTCACGATCCCGGCATCCAACCAGGGGTTGCCCACATCGGGCAGGCGGTTCATCTTGCCGCCGCATTTCGAGCAGGCGATCTTGATCTTGTCGACGTGTGGGCGGTGCGGGGTATGTCCCTTGAACTCATCCCAACCCTCGATGGCGCGTTCCTTGAGTTCTTCCTCGTTGCCGATCACTTCATAATTGCCACAGTCCTCGCAAATCCAGATCGGCAATGCCAGGCCATAATAACGCTTCTTGCTGATCATCCAGTCGTGCATGTTGCGCAGCCAGTCCATCTCGCGGGCATAACCAAAGTCGGGAATCCAGCGGATCTGATCGACTACATCCATGATCTGGTAACGCAGGCTGGCTTGCTTCTCAGCTTCGGTCAACTGCTCACGCGGCTTGTCGTAGGTCTCGCCCATACTGATGAACCATTCGTCCACCAGCCGGAAGACCAGTTCAGTCTTGCAGCGCCAACAGGTCGGATAGCGGTGAGTGTAATCCTCGACGTGATAGAGCACACCCTTTTCTTCCAGGTTTTCGAAGATCAACGGCGGCACGTCGCTGACCGCTTTACCGGTCAGCCAATCGAAGCCTGCCACAAATACGCCTTCTTCATCCAACGGAGCGATCTTGGGCAGGTTATTTTCCTTGCCCAATTGGAAGTCCTCAGCGCCACAACCCGGAGCGATATGCACAATGCCGGTACCTTCAGCTTCACCAACTTCATCCCACAGGATCACACGGTGAGCTTGCTTGGCACTCACGTCAATCCCTTCGATCAATTCGGAGAGTTCGGTATGCCCACCAGTTTCCTGGGCCGCCGGAAGTTCATCGAACGGGCCGTCGTACGTCCAGCCTTCCATCTCGCTGCCTTTGAGCGTGCCCAACACTTCATAGGCACCTTGCAGCATATGCAGCGTGCCCTTAGACAGGTACAGGATTTCGTCGCCCTGCTTGACCCTGGCATATTCCAGGTCCGGGCCAACCGCAGCGGCTACATTGCTGGTAAGCGTCCAGGGCGTCGTCGTCCACACCAACAAGGATTCATGCTCGCGGTCACGCAATGGGAACCGCAGCGTGATACTGGCATGAGTCAGTTCAGCGTAGCCGTCGGTGACGATCTCATGCTGGCTGATGCCGGTCGCACAGCGCGGGCACCATGGCATTACGTCGGCGCCGCGGTACAGCCAGCCATTCTGCCAGCATTTCTTCAAGAACGTCCAGATCATGTAGTTGTTTTCGTTGGAGAACGTGAAGTAGCTGCCTTCGATCTCTTCCAAACCCAGGTGACCGACGACTTGCTCAACGGTGTTGGTGTATTCGCCACCTACGCCCTTATAGGTGATCTCTTGAAGCGGGTCTTCGGCCAGCTTATCCGCCAACCAGCGCAGGCTTTCCGGGGCATTCCAATCGGCCCAGTAACCCAGGCGCATAGATTGCTCGGTTTGCACCGCCGCGAAGCGCAGCACACGTTCCTTGCACTTGCGCACAAATTTATCCAGGCCGTATGCCTCAATATCTTTCTTGGATTTGAAATCCAGCTCGCGCTCGACTTCGACCTCTACCCATAAACCCTGGCAGTCGAAGCCGTTCTGGTAGCGCAGTTCCTGCCCCTTCATGGTCTGGAAGCGCAGCATAGTGTCCTTATAGGTACGGCCCCAGCCATGATGCACACCCATCGGGTTATTGGCCGTAATCGGGCCGTCCAGGAACGACCATTTGGGCTTACCTTTGCGCAGGGCGCGGCCCTTCTCGAAAGCCTGGCTCTGTTTCCAGAAATCCAACACTTCGTGCTCCTGGGCAACGAAGTCCACTTTATTCGGTACATCTTTGAACGTCATGCGTCCTCCACAGTAATTTGTTTCACTACGGTTAAACAAAAAGCCTCGTCCCAATCTAGGGACGAGAGCCGATAATCACTCCCGCGGTACCACCCCGGTTCCCGCCACACGGCGGACACTCAGCGAATACGGAAGGCAATCGCCAACGATATTCGCGCCCCAATAACGAAGGGCGATTCCGGCTCACCTACTAATAACTTTCAGGTTAAACCTGCAGGTTACGTTCAGGTCGCAGCTCCGGAAGGATTTTCTACCCACATGTTTGCCCCGGCTCTCACTATCCCGGGTTCGCTGCCAGCCCATGTTGGGTATACTCGTTTCCATCACAGCTTTTCAATTATAGACAGTGGACTGATTATGCCATATTTTGAAAATGCGGTCAACCAGAAATGAGCTTGGGGAGTGGCTAAATTCAAGGGCTAACAAAATCTTTGACATGAGCAGGATACTGGGGGTATTGCTGCTTGTACAACTGACGCCGATTGTAAGCATAGATGAAAAGCCG
>JBNKDB010000550.1:0-6869 GCA_050288045.1 Anaerolineales bacterium
CCAGGTCAATCTCGCCGTTTGCCACGGCGGCCACGATTGGCTCACCGCGCCAGCGCGTGGGACCGGGCATTTCGAGGTCTACGCCGTATTTTACCGCCGGGACTGAACTGTAGGTGCCGGTCCAGTCGGACATCACCAGCCCGTCGAAGCCCCATTCACCCTTGAGGATATCGAGCAAGGTGTAGGTGTTTTCGCTGGCATAGACGCTATTGACCTTGTTGTAGGCCGACATGATCGTCCAGGGCTTGGCTTCGGCCAATGCAACCTGGAAGGGATAGAGGTAAATTTCGCGCAGGGCGCGTTCGTTGACTTCGGAACTCAGCGACATGCGCTCGAATTCGGAGTCGTTGCACACGAAGTGTTTGATGCAAGCGCCGATGCCCTGGCTTTGCAGGCCGTTGATGTAAGCGATTGCCATGCGGGCGGTCAGGTAGGGATCTTCGGAATAACATTCGAAGTTGCGCCCGGCCAATGGGGAGCGGTGGATGTTGACTGTAGGGGC
Source organism: Anaerolineales bacterium (assembly GCA_050288045.1). Taxonomy (GTDB): domain Bacteria; phylum Chloroflexota; class Anaerolineae; order Anaerolineales; family UBA11579; genus JAFGRA01. The sequence continues at coordinate 503 of JBNKDB010000550.1, forward strand.
CAGCAAGATATGGGCGCCTTTGGCCTTGGTCTCGTCGGCCAGAGCTTTGCCAACCTTTTCCGCCAGTTTAACATTCCAGGTTGAAGCCAGCGCAGTCCCTACCGGGAAACTGGCCGAGGTTGGGCCGCCACGGGCGTGTACACCGCGTGCCCCATTCGGGCCATCGGTGACCTTCAATACCGGGATGCCGACGCGTTCTACAGGGACGGAGTGCCACCAGTCAGCCCCTGCCAGCATAGACACCTTTTCTTCAAGGGTCATTTGTTCGATGATCTTGTCGATCTTTGCTTCCATTGCTAATCCTTCTCTAGGTGAAAAACAATCTACTTATGCGTATGAATCGATCAGGGAGCGCGCTGTCAATGCTTGTTGGGCCTTTTCCAGCGTCCAACCTTCCGGTGTGGGAGCAGTTATAGTGACTGTGCGCCCGGCGGGAATGTCGAAGTAGTTGTCGCTGAAGACCACATCCGCGCCCTCGAACTCTAATTCGACGAAGCGCGCTACGGATTTGGCGGAGACGGCAATTGTCAATTCGTCTCCCGTCTGGCTGACCCTGGTCGTGATCTCGGGATGGCGCAGTTCCATATGCTTGATGGCTACGAACGGGGTAACGCTCAGCGCAACACGTTGGTCGCCTTCCAGTAACTCGCAAACAAACACGATTTCGCGTTGGTTCTTTTCGTTGACCAGATCGCCGAACTCGAGTTTGGTGACCGGAGTATCTGCCAATGGTTTGGCCTCAACCGTTCCCTCACCAGCTTTGAGCACCTCGCCGTCCAATGTCTCCAATGACCATTTGACAGCACCTTCCCATGTGTTGGTTAGGTCGCTGGTGACGTGTACGTCCATGCTGGTGCCTTCGTCTTCTATGGAGAGCAGGAGCGGGGCGAAGAAACGTTTGGCCGCGTAGTGCAGTGCCTTCCAGCGTCCAAAGTAATCGATGCTGGACCAGGAAGCGACCGGCCAGCAATCATTGAGCTGCCAGTAGAGAATGCCCATGACGCGTGCCCGGTTGCGCCGCCAGTGCTCGACCCCAAAGCGAATGCCCTCAGCCTGCAAGATCAGGCTGAGGTAGACCAGCGAAGCGAAATCTTTAGGCATGCGGAAGGTATCCGTCATCTGGCTGAGCATCAGGCCATTACCGCTGCCGGAGCGTTGGTGATGCTCCATGATATAGGAGGTCATGTTCCAATCTTTTTCTTCGGCATAGGTGGCAATCGTTTTGAGCGGCGGCAAGGCCTGGAAACCGAACTCAGACATGAAGCGCGGGAAAGCGGTGCGGTAAGCGGTGAAGGGCTTGCGGCCGTGCCATACGTCCCAATAATGGGCGTCGCCCTGTTCCTGCCCGTTGACGTTCTCGAAGGGCGTGTTGGAGGAAGGCGAACTCGGCCAGTAAGGGGTGTCGGGGTCGAGTTCGGCCACCCATTCGGGTAGCGTGTGGTGATAATATTCGAGATAGGCAGCTTTAAGTTCCTTCCAGTCGGGCAATGGATTGGCTTCGCGAATCATATCCTTCAGGAAATTGAGCATGGGCAGGTTGTATTCGTCGATCATGGCGATCAGCTTCTCAGGCTCGTCGGGCAGAGACCAGCCCCAACTTTCCCAGCCCCATTCCATCTCGTTATTGCCGCACCACAACGCCAGGCTGGCGCGATGGCGAAGGCGTTTGATGTTTTCATAGGCTTCGATTTCTAGATTGGCGTGGAAGTCGGGATTGTCCCAGGGGTAGGTATTGCAGGCGAAGATGAAGTCTTGCCACACCAAAATGCCGTATTGGTCGCATAGGTCGTAGAAGCGTTCTTCTTCGTAAAAGCCGCCGCCCCATACGCGCAGCATGTTCTGGTGGGCAATAGCCGCATCGCGGATCAAGCCTTCCATGTATTCGTCGCTGATCCGTGTGGGGAAAGAATCGGCCGGAATCCAGTTGGCGCCTTTGGCAAAAACCGGCACGCCGTTGACCACGAACTCGAAGGATTTGCCCCATTCGTCCGGTTCCTGGACCAGTTCGAGCGTACGCAAGCCCATTTGGTAGGCGCGCTTGTCGAGGAGTTTCTCGCCAGCAAATAGCTTAACTTTGATCTTGTATAGTGGCTGGGCGCCGTAGCCGTTCGGCCACCATAATTCGGGCTGCTCGACCAGGATTTCGAGCGTGGTACTGTCGGTAGAGACCGCGGCTATTTGCTCGAACTTATCACCGTTGGGGGCGATTACTTTGAGTTTTGCGGTCAGGTTGTCAGCTTTCCAGTTCTCCGTGGTGAGTTTGGCCTGGATAGTGACTTTGCCGTCTGTATGTGCCTGGCGCAGGTGGACGTCATTCAATTTGGCAATGCTGCGGCCTTCCAGGCGAATGTCCTGCCAAATGCCGACCGGTGGCAGCATGGGGCCCCAATCCCAGCCAAAGTGGCAGGGGGCCTTACGGACGTGCTGCCCGCCGGGGATGGCTTCGTTGACGCCTTTCATTTCGCGTTTGGCCTGTTCGGCGGTGATATATGCAACGGTCGAGGGGAATTTGACCAGGATTTTATTTTCGCCGCTTTGGAGCTTTGCTTTGATTTCCCACTTGTATTGCCGGAACATGTTGTTGGTTTTGCCAAGTAATTCGCCATTGATGTAAACTTCGGCCAGCGTATCCAGCCCATCGCAGACCAGGAAGACTTTATCTTCTGCCAAGAGGTCAGCATCGGGTGTGAAACTGCGGGTATATTCCCAATCGCTCTCGGCGACCCACATCACTTCCAGTTCATTGTCGGCCACAAAAGGATCGGGGATTCTGTCCAGAGCCAGCAAGTCAGTATGTACGCCGCCGGGAACTTCTGCGGGCAACCATCCCTCTGTGCCTGACTGGCGGAACTGCCATTTACCACTAAGGGTTTGCTTCTGCATGAATTTTACTCCTTGAGACTGTAACGATATCGAAGGGTGTGATGCAGGGATCGAACTTTCCGCATCCCTGTTGGAACCTGCACATGATTTATGTTTATGCCAAATTATCCTGGGGTAGTGAATTTTCCTTAATGAAGGCGATCAACTCGTCCACCTGGGTGAATGCCAGTGCAGTGACTGTGTCAGCGCCACCGTAATAAATGGCGATCCGTCCGGTTTCGGCATCGGCCAGGGTGGCGCAGGGGAAGGCCACGTTGGGAACATCACCAACGTTCTCGTAAATTTCTTTGGGGTGCAGGATGTAGGGTTCGGTGCGGTAGAGCACTTTCCAGGGTTGGTCGATGTCCAGCAAGGCAGCGCCCATGCTGTAAACGAAGCCATTGCAGGAGGTGAGGACGCCGTGGTAGATCAGCAGCCAGCCTTCCGTGGTTTCGATCGGGATCGGACCAGCACCAACTTTGGTACTTTGCCAGCCGCTCTTGGTACCCATTACGAAGCGATGGTGCCCCCAATAAACCATGTCGGGGCTTTCGCTGTAGTAGATATCGCCAAAGGGGGTATGGCCGTTATCGCTGGGGCGGCTGAGCATGGCGAACTTGCCATTGATCTTGCGGGGGAACATTACGCCGTTGCGGTTGTGCGGCAGGTAGGCGTTTTCCATCTGGTAGAAGGTCTCGAAGTCGTAGGTATAACCCACGCCAATGGTCGGCTGGCCATGGTAGCCGTTGCACCAAGTCACGTAGTAGCGGTCTTCGATCCAGCATACGCGCGGGTCGTAGCCGTATTCCCAGTTGAAAACATCATCATCGGTGCGGTCGCCATCTGGAATGAACTGGATGCGCTCGTTGGTAATCTCCCAGCTCAGGCCGTCCTTGCTCTTGCCGCTGTGGATTTGCATGTAGCGGCGCTTATCATCGCAACGAAAGACGCCGGCAAACGCGCCCTCAAAAGGCACTACGGCGCTGTTAAAAATACTGTTGGAGGAAGGGATCAGATCGCGCGGAATGACGGGGTTCTGGCTGTAACGCCAAACTGCATCTACGCATCCTTCCGGCTTGTCTTCCCAGGGAATATTTGGCAGGGCGGGGCCAAGGATGGTATGTTTTGTGCTCATTATGGTTTTCCTTTCTCAGAATAATTGCATTATAGTCGATTCAATCGCGGGGTGTGGGGCGGACGCTCAAAATTCCCCCGTTTAACCCACCGGCAATAGTGACGATGGCAGCCAGAATGCCAAACATACCACCCGCAGGCACCAGGGCGGAGACCACCGGAACGACACCGCCCAGGCTGCCGATTACGCCGTATGTAGGACCGCGGTTATCTGCGGCAACCTTGCCGCCGACCCAGCTGCCGGCGAAAGCGCCGAAGAAGAAACTGAACATCATGCCGGTCTGGTGGATGGTGAGGATCTGTTCTTCTCCACTCAGCAGCGTGTAGGTGATGAATAAGGTTAGCAGCGCCCATAAGACGTTCCATCCGAGCACAGATGCAAGTACCCAGATGTTGGTTCCTTTAGGATTGATGAGCTTTTTCCAATTCACAGCAATACTCCAAAATCCATTTTCTTAATAGCCGTTTTGAATAAACACCCCCGTTGTAATCTCGATCTCAGGTGATCAACTCTTTGGGCAAGTGTGCTCGGTAATTGAGGTAGGTGAAGACGGTGTGGTCTTCGCGGAAGTCGATATGTGAGATACAGGCATTGCTCAATTCGAACCAATAATTGTCGCGTTGGGTTTTGCGCATGATTGCGTTCAGAATGTAATTATAAAAACCACCATGGCTGACAAGCGCGACATGATCCTGGTTTGCAGCGTGGCGGCGTTGTAATTCGAGCAATACAGTCTGGGCACGGATCGAAGTTTCGGCGCGTTCTTCGTGTGGGCGGTTCCACCAGCCGTCTTCAGTCAGCCAGTCCGGTAAGCCAAGCTCGGGGTAGTTGTTTTCGAAAAAACTACGCGGGTTGCCCGGCAGGCCGTTGCGCTCGCCGGTATCCCGATCTTTGAGGTAGATGCCACCACCTTCGTGGATCTCCGGCCAGGCAATCAAGGGTAAATTGAGCTTTTCGGCAATGGGACGGGCGGTTCTGACGGCGCGCAACATCAGGCTGGTGTAGATGTGCGTGATGGCAAATTCTTCCTGTTTGGCAGCCAGGAAGTCGGCCACAATCTGTGCTTGCTGCTCTCCGGCTTCGGTCAGGTCGGGGTCTTCGACACGACCCTCGTCGGATTGATTTTTTCGCCACAGATGGTTGTTCTGTGATTCGCCGTGGCGGATAAAAAATAACTGCATGCGTGAAATGGTATCCTCCTTGTGGATTTGAATGCAATGTAATCCACTCAAGCGTCCGTGGAAATGCGGTCTCGAGTGGATCGATTATCATGCGTGTTGTGCTGCGAGATCGTTCAGGGGGCTTGAGTGACTTTCTCGATCGTGACTTCTACAGCAGTATTGACGTCGTATTCTTGCTTGAGGATGGCGACCACGGATTCCATTAGCGGGGTGCCGACCGAGTCGAATACGATCTCGTTGGGGATGATGTGGGCAGAAGAAACCGCCTGGCTGGCTACGGCCTGGCTGTCTCCCTCGGGCCAGTTCGCCAGTGCACTGGGACGCGGCGGGAGGTATCCCGCTTCGGCTGTCCAGGTCGAGAGGAAACCGGATTCGGTCAGATATTCGGCCAGTTCAATGTTGATGGGGTGGCGGCTGACATCTGGGTTGGTGCTGGCGATCACCCAGCCGGTTACCAACGTGTAAGGTTGCCCGTCGAGTGTCGGTAATAGCGCCGTAGCACTACCATCGTCAGGGTCTTGGGCGTGGTCAGAATACCAGATCGCCGTCATCGTGGCCCGGTTCTCGCGCAAAGCCTGGTAAGCCTGTTCGTATTCGCTGTATTGAGTAAGCCAGAAGGGCATCAGGCCACCAAACTGGGCGCGTTGGTAGAAGCTGAACACCTGGCTGAGTGGAACTTCGTCCAGGGCGAGGTTGCCTTCTTCATCCTGGAATGTGCCACCGGCAGACATGTACATGGCAATTGTGAAGTCGGAGCGCGGGTCCGCAGCTGGAAAGACAAGCGGCCCGGTGGTCTCCAGCGCAATTTCCCAATCTTCGGGGGGATCGGTGAGCGCGGCCGGGCGGTATACCAAGATCAGTGCGTCGGTCGCCAGGGGTAAGCCATAAACACTACCATTGATCACGCCCATTTCCTGGGCGAATTCGTACCAGTCGCTGTCATTGGGATTTCCCAATAGATCATCCATGGCGTACAGCACATCCTGCTCGACGGCAGTTTCCAGTTTGTTGAGTGGCAGGATGACCAGATCGGGGAGGGCTAATGGAGCAGCCGCCGAAGCGGTTGCCAGAGAGTTGAGTAAACCGCCGCTGCCTTCCACAGACTTGACACGCACATTGACTCGCACGCCAGGGTGACGGTCTGAAAAGTCATCCAGGTGATTCTGGAAGATAGCTGCTGCTGGAGTTT
>JBNKDB010000551.1:0-5996 GCA_050288045.1 Anaerolineales bacterium
CAATCGTGGTTTTGACGCCCAGTTTGCTCGTGGAAAACTCCTGAAAGTTCATGCGCTAACTCGGTTGTGATTGGACCTGTTCCTTTGTGGGGGGATTTTTTAGGAGGGCATATCCTTCAATCAGCACAGGCAGGCCGCGCGCGATGGTCAGTGAAACCGCGAACCAACTCAACGCGACGCTGATTGGGTGGACAACGCGAAGGCTGGGGGATGACAATTTAACGAACCCCAGTTCCAGAGAGAGACTGACGAAAGCTAATGCTTTTGCGATTCCATAGATGGAACGCATGAAGGGCGAAGAGACCAGGAACTGGCTGATCCGGGCTTTGACCTGTTCGAAAGGCGCCAGTCCACTGCTCATACCAACAGCCCGAATGGCATCCACAGTGGTGCCACGGGTAATTACGATTAATGGGAAAATAACGGGGATAATATCTAGGTCGGCGAAGACTACCCACAGAACAATTTCGAGCGTGCGATCCGTGGCAATATCCAGGACGCTGCCTAATAGACTGACCTCGCCACGGCTGCGAGCGATAAAGCCATCGACACTATCCATCAGGATGATGATCAATAGGAAGGGAACACCCCACAGGATTGCGTTACCATCGCCGAAATAAAGTAGACCCACATAGGCGAAGAGCAAGGGGAAACGTAGAATCGTTATGATATTTGCCATAGGTTTTTCCTTAAATAAAACAATCTATAGAAGTAAAAGTTGCGGCACAGCTAAAAGCTACACAGAAAGTTTTTGTATCTCTGCTACAATATATTGGGCACCATTATATCAAGGAGGTCGAAGATGAGAGGTAGTGAGATCAAGCAGGCGCTGCGTACCGGCCGGAGGGTATACGGGATTGCGGTCGAGGGCTATTCGCAGCCACGTTGGCCGCGTAATTTTTCCCAGTATGACCTGGATTTTGTCTTTATTGATACGGAACATACGCCCCAGGAGCGCCACACGCTGTCCTGGGCAGCGCAGGCTTATGCGGCTAATAATATTGCCCCACTTGTGCGCATCGCGGAGCCAGCGCCGACATTGGCAGCGCAGTGTCTCGATTTTGGAGCGCAGGGTGTGATCGTGCCCTATGTCGAAACGGTTGAGCAGGTCAAGGATATGGTTGGTGCTGTGAAATATCGTCCGCTTAAGGGGGCGGCATTGCGCGCCGTTTTGGACGAAGGGCGTTTTCCAAATGATGAAACCGAGGACTACCTGGAGCATTACAACGCTGAGGCCGTTTTGATCATTATGATCGAAAGCCCGGAAGGTGTGAAGAATCTTCCTGCTATGTTGGCCGATGGTAAAGTGGATGGTGTGTTGCTTGGACCGCATGATTTCTCAGTCTCGCATGGCGTTCCGGAGCAGATTGAGCATCCCATCTTCGAGGCGGCCTTCAAGGAAGTGATTGCGATATGTAAAGCGAACCAGGTAGGGGTGGGCATTCACTATACTTCTGGCGGGATGCGGTTGCAGGAAAAGTGGATTGAGTGGGGGTGCAATTTAATCGTGCATTTGACCGACACGATCTTTGTAGCACGAGGCATTGCTGAGAATCTGGGTGCATTGCGTAAGAAATTTGGGGACAGTGTTGAAGATGTAGATGCTGATAAGATCGGATTGAGTGGTCACGCGGTCTGACATTTACTGAGACAGTGAGATTTGGGGCTATAAACAAAAATAATTTTGGTTACCGGTGATGTTTCTAATACCTCGTGACATTTGTCACAATGCTTTTATGACGTTTGCCTCTATCTAAGAGCTTCTCATGCTATACAATTATTTTGGTTAATTGTCCGAGTTTCACGGTGATACCAGGAGAAAATGATATAGCAACTCTCACTAGTATTTAGAACTCCTTCTCCTCTATTCCGGAAAAAGCCTTTCCTAGATCTAATCAGACCTTTTCATAGCAAAGGTGAAATTCTCTAAAAGGTGTGCATTTATGAAAGAAAATATACAAAGCATTATTGAGAAGAACCATCAAGATCGTGGCCGACTGATGGATATCTTGATCGCTGTCCAGGATATGTATCGTTGTATCCCGGATGAGGCGGTTGCGCTCATCGCCGACCAACTAGGTATTTCTAAAGCAGACGTAACCCAAACCATTAGCTTCTATCATTTCTTTTCCTCAGAGCCAGTTGGGCAATATGCCATTTATCTAAATGATAGTGCGGTGGCTAATATCAACGGGCGGGCAGAAGTCGCTCGGGCCTTCGAGCAAGAACTGGGTATCCCCTTCAATAGCGTCACTGCCGATGGAGTGGTCGGTCTGTGGGAAACCGCCGATATTGGGATGAATGATCAGGAACCAGCTGCACTTATCAATGGGGTAGTCTTCACCAATTTGACTCCGGCAAAAGTCAAAGGCCTGGTTTCAGGGATGCGGGCTGGTAAAGATGTGCCAGCCCTAATGACCGAAATTGACGCCGAAGTAAGTGGCCCTAAGTTGTTATCTTCTATGGTGAAAGATAACCTCTGTCAAGAAGGTGCTGTATTATTCTCGGATTATAAAGTCGGGCAAGCTCTAAAAAAGGCAATTGCTCAGTCTCCCGAAGAGGTGGTTGCGGAAGTCAAGCAATCTAATCTGCGTGGGCGCGGTGGGGCAGGGTTTCCGGCCGGGCTCAAATGGGATTTCTGCCGTCAATCCAATGGCGATACGGTCTATCTGGTCTGCAATGCTGACGAAGGCGAGCCGGGTACCTTCAAAGAGCGTGTCATTCTCACCAAAATCCCAAAACTGCTCTTCGAAGGTATGGCGATTGCCGGCTATGCCATTGGTGCTGAACAGGGCATTTTGTACCTCCGTTATGAGTATCGCTATATGCATGCTTATCTGGAGAGTGTGCTCCAGGAACTGCGCGATCAGAATCTGCTCGGAAAGGATATCGCGGGGAAGACTGGGTTCAATTTCGATATCCGCATTCAATTAGGGGCAGGAGCTTATGTTTGTGGGGAAGAATCTGCGCTGATCGAATCGATGGAAGGCAAGCGCGGCGAACCTCGTAACCGTCCCCCATTCCCTGTTCAAAATGGATATCAAGACCAACCTACCGTGGTAAACAATGCAGAAACCCTGTGCTCAGTCGTCAAAGTGATTCTCAACGGAGCCGAATGGTTCAAATCCCTAGGTACCAGCGAATCGGCGGGGACCAAACTTCTAAGCATATCCGGCGATTGCGAGAACCCCGGCGTCTATGAAGTGGAATGGGGGATCACTGTCCGTGCACTATTAAAATTGGTGGGAGCGACTGATGTTCAGGCCGTTCAAGTTGGCGGACCTTCTGGCGTTTGTATCGGCCCCTCTAAATTTAACCGCCAAATCGGTTTTGAAGATTTAGCTACCGGTGGTTCCTTGATCATCATTGGCAAAGAGCGTGATCTCCTCCGGGATTTCGTCTTGAATTTCATGAATTTCTTCATTGAAGAATCTTGTGGTTCATGTGCTCCTTGCCGCTCCCTGACGGTTATTTTGCGTGACAAGTTGCTAAAGATCTTGAATGGGCAGGGTACAAAGCAAGATATCGATGAATTGTACACATGGGCCGGGTTCGAAAAAGCCGCCAACCGCTGTGGCCTGGGACAAACCGCCGCTAATCCGATTATCTCCACCATCGAGAATTTCCGCAGTCTCTACGAAAACTTGGTTGAGACGAATGAGAACTTTGTTTCCACCTTCAATATGGAACAGGCCGTAGCCGAATCTTGTGAAGTTGTTGGTCGAGTTCCGAATCTGTCCCATCACACAAATTGAAAGAATACTATTATGAAAAATACTGAAAAACTAACTTTCGAAATTGATGGAAAGACTTGCTACGCCCAGCCCAGCCAGTCGATAATTGACGCAGCCAGAGAAAATGGCGTATTTATTCCTTCCCTGTGCCATCTGGCGGACGTCAAACCCGCCGGTTCTTGCCGGATTTGTAATGTCAAAGTGAATGGCCGCAACATGACAGCTTGTACTACTCCGGTAGCTGATGGCATGGTAGTGGAAAACAATACTCCCGAATTGAACGAACTCCGTAAAGCTATCATTGAAGTCTTGTTCGTCTCCGGCAATCACTTCTGCCCATCCTGTGAAAAAAGCGGCAACTGTGAACTCCAAGCCCTGGCTTATCGCTATCAGATGATGGTACCGCGGTTCTCCTATGAATTTCCAATTAAGGGCGTAGATGCCCGTCCCAATTATATCTTCCACGATCGCAACCGCTGTATCTTGTGCAAGCGCTGCATCCGCTCCGTCACTAAGGATGGCAAAACCGTATTTGCTTTCAACAAGCGTGGCGGCGAACATCTGCATGTGGTCATGGATGATGACTTAGCCTCCCAGTTATCGGAAGCCGAAGCGCAAGAAGCTATGGACATCTGCCCCGTGGGTGCTATCCTTAAAAAAGAACAAGGTTACCGCGTACCGATTGGAGAACGCAAATTCGACAAAGCGCCCATTGGTAGTGAGATTGAAGAAATTAACGCATAGGACTTAAAACAATGAGTAAACCAATTTTAGCTACTACTTCATTAGCTGGATGCTTCGGCTGCCATATGTCATTTCTGGATATCGATGAAAGAATTCTGGAATTGATCGAATTGGTGGAATTTAATAAATCACCGGTGGATGATATCAAGACCTTCACCAAGCATTGTGACATAGGCCTGATCGAAGGCGGCTGTTGCAATAGTGAGAATGTTGAAGTTTTGAAGGAATTCCGCAAGAACTGTAATATCCTGGTTTCGGTGGGTGAATGTGCGATTATGGGAGGGCTTCCGGCTTTACGAAATGGTATCCCCATTAAGGAATGCCTGGAGGAGGCCTATCTCAACGGTCCTACTGTGGGCGAGAATACCGAAAAGATCATGCCCAACGATGATGAATTGCCGATGTTGCTAGATAAGGTTTACCCTTGCCATGAAATCGTCAAAATCGACTATTTTCTCCCGGGCTGTCCCCCAAGGGCTGATCTGATTTGGAACGCTCTTGTGGCTTTGGTTACTGGTGACGAAATGAAATTACCGTACGAAGTTGTGAAATTTGATTAATAGGACATTGATATGGCAAAAAAAATAACAATCGAACCCGTAACTCGCGTTGAAGGCCACGGCAAAGTGACCATTCATCTCGATGAGCAGAATAATGTCGATTATACCCGTTTTCATATTGTCGAATTCCGGGGATTTGAACGCTTTGTTCAAGGCCGGCCTTATTGGGAAGCCCCAGTATTGGTGCAGCGCTTGTGCGGGATCTGTCCCGTCAGCCACCATCTAGCTGCGGCCAAGGCCTTGGATGTGATCGTAGGCGCTGGAACTGGTGAAGGATTGACCCCCACCGGCGAGAAAATGCGCCGTTTGATGCACTATGGGCAGATTTTCCAATCGCACGCCTTGCACTTTTTTCACCTGGTGTCTCCCGATCTATTATTTGGCATCGATGCCGACCCAGCCATTCGCAACGTGATCGGTGTCGCGCTAGAGCATAAAGATTTAGCTGTCCAGGGCGTGATGATGCGCAAGTTTGGACAAGAGATCATCCGGGCTACGGCCGGAAAGAAAATTCATGGCACCGGCGCCATTCCAGGCGGAATCAATAAGCATCTCAGTGCTGAAGATAAAGAGGCCTTTATCCATGGTGCTGATCCCCTCAATATTGATCAGATGGTTATTTGGTCGCAGAGTGCGTTGGAATTCTTCAAGGACTATTATGCTAAAAATAAGGATTTCATCGATAACTTCGCTGCATTTCCGTCCAACCACCTGAGTTTAGTCCGTAAAGATGGTGCTATGGATCTTTACCATGGCGTTTTGCGGGCAGTTGATGCTGAGGGGAATAAAATTCTCGATGATGTGGATTACCAGGATTACGAACAATATATCGAAGAAGAAGTTCGTTCCTGGAGCTACATGAAATTCCCTTATCTGAAATCTTTGGGTAAAGAAAAGGGTTGGTATCGGGTTGGCCCATTGGCCCGTGTGAATACATGTGACTTCATTCCCAGCCCCC
>JBNKDB010000552.1:0-4683 GCA_050288045.1 Anaerolineales bacterium
GGCGGGGATTTATATTTTGGGGTGAATGAACTACTATTTCTGCTCTATAGGGCGCATGCAATGCGCCCCTACAATTTTCCGTTCACCGTTTACTCCAGATCGATATTCTTATCTTCCAGATACTTGTTCAACGCCCCGGTATGCACATCCGATTCCCATAACGGCGGGAACTCGGCGCGTTCCGCCATGCGCACCTCGCGTTCGGAATCCGGCAGGGTGAAATGCAGCATACGCTTGGCAGCGCGCACGGCTTCTTGCGGCTGGGCGGCGATCTTCTTCGCCAGCAAGTACGCAGCTTTTAGCACCTGATCCTGCGGCACAGCCCAATTGACCATACGCAGCGCCAGGGCTTCCTGAGCTTTGACCACCCGGCCGGTCGCCAACAATTCCAGAGCGTGGGAATAACCCACGGCACGCATCAAGCGCTGTGCACCACCCCACCCGGGAGCCAGTCCCAGGCGAGTATGCACAAAGCCGATATCGGCTGTTTCGGACATGATACGCACGTCACAGGCCATGGCGATCTCAGCCCCACCACCGCGCGCAAAACCATTGATGGCGGCAATCGTTGGGTTGGGCATGGCATCCAGGCGCGCCAGCGCATCGCCCATTGTGGTCGCCAAGCGCAAACCGCTGGCATTTGGGTTGTTATGCAATTCTTTCAAATCGCCACCCGATGCGAAGGCCGTTCCTGTTCCGGTAACGATCAAGACCTTCAAGTCCGCGGCGTAGGATTCTTCCACCTTGCGGGTAAATTCCTCCATCGCCTCCCAGTTGAGGGCATTACGCGTCTCCGGGCGATTGATGGTCAGCACCCCAATCTTTTCTTGATTGACATCCAGTTGAATGATCGCCATAAATCGTCCTAGATAGAAACTAATACTTGCAAGGCTTTAGTGATGTCGGGCAGCAACTCGGCTTCATCTCCCAATGAAGGCGGCAAGAAAGCCATGCTGCGCTGGCCATTCTGACGCGTTTCCAAACGGCCGCGGATGCGCTCCAATTCGGGGACAGCATCCAGAAAACCGACATCAGCGATGAAATAGGCCGCTTCTTTACGAATGGCTAAGTCGGTCTTACGGTCGCCGAGGATATCCGCTAAAGCGTTCCCGGCATAGGGGCAGGCATTTAACAAAACCGAAACGTCCGCCCGTCGGGCCATGTTATCAACACAAACCTGCAAGATGGCATAAATCGTTCGACGGCGGATCTGCGGTAAGTGATAGAGTAATTTCTGGCGCACTTCTTCGGGAGCCGGGTTCCCTTTTTCATCGGGCGATAGAACATCTGCCAGGACTTTGATGACGCGCGCCCGGAAATGGATATCGGTATCTTGCAGGCGGGTGACCAGGATATAAGCAACTAAGGGGGATAAACGGGGGGCTTGTATTTCCAGTAAATTATCGAGGGCTTGGTTTCTCTGCACCACATCCGGGGAAGTCAGTGCTTCCAGGGCGTTCCAGACCATCGGAAAGAGTTCCAATGCGCCGGTGGTGGTATCTCCATTGAATTCAAATAACGGAGGTTGAGCAAGATCAGACAAAACAAACCTCCCTTTCATGAAGGCATTTTGATTAATCCCCCCCATTATAACTTAACAACCTCCCGCCAAGAACAAGCAAAACCAGAATCAGTACTTTTGGGAAACGGTTTCACACCGTTTCCCAAAAGCCTGATCACAATCATCAATCCGCGGCAACCGGGTTGGCCCGGAAGGGATCGCTGGCGCGTTCCAACTCGTAACGGAACTGCTGGGTGTAAAGTGAGTAATAGTGCCCGCGCTCCCGCAGCAGTTCGGCATGGCTGCCCATTTCACTGATACTGCCATCCTCGATCACCAGGATACGGTCGGCATTCTTGATCGTCGAGAGGCGATGCGCAATCACAATGCTGGTGCGGTCTTGCATCATGTGCTCCATACCCTGCTGGATCAACGCCTCGGTCAACGTATCCACCGAACTGGTAGCCTCATCCATGATGAAGACTTCGGGGTCGGCCAGCACGGCACGCGCCAGGCTGATCAACTGTTTCTGTCCGACTGAGAGCAAACTACCACCTTCTCCCACCGGCTCATCGTAGCCCCTTTCCAGATCTTTGATGAATTCGTGCGCCCCCGCCAGTTTGGCGGCGCGTTCGATTTCTTCGTCACTGGCGTCCAGGCTGCCGTAGCGGATGTTATCGCGGATCGTACCGGAGAACAAATGCGGGGTTTGCAGCACCATGCCAATGCGTGATTGGATGGCGTGCAACGAGAAATCCTTGTAATCCCGCCCGCCAATACAGATCGTGCCGTGGGTTGGTTCGAAGAAGCGGCAGATCAGATTGACAATAGTGGTTTTGCCGCCACCGGTCGGTCCAACCAGGGCAATCGTCTCACCGCGCTTGATCTTGAGATTGAAGTCCTTCAAAACCGGCTCGTCGTCCTCATAGGCAAAGATCACATCCGAGAACTCGACATCACCGCGCAGTGTCCCTGGATCGAAAGCGCCAGGCAGGTCTTTCACCTCCGGCACAGCATCGATCATCGAGAAGATGCGCTCGCCGGAAGCAATGGCGTGCTGCAATTCGGCATAGACGCGCGCCATTTCCTGGATCGGCCAGAGCATGAAGACCACGTAACCGACGAATGCCTGGATGCCGCCGACCGTCATCGCTCCGATCTCGGTCTGCAAGCCGCCGTACCAGATGATACTACCCAATGCGAACGAAGAAATGAACTGCACGACCGGCAAGAAGAGCGCCGATAGCCACGCCGCCCGGTAACCCGCCCCATACATTTCATTGGTCAGCACACCGAATTCATCCAGGTTGGCTTCTTCCCGCCCCAGCGCCTTGACCACGCGCACACCAGTGATATTTTCGTTATACGAACCGGTGATTTTGGAGTTGATCTTGCGCACGATGCGAAACTCCTGGATGATCTTCTTCTTGAACTGCGCCGCAATCACCACGATCACCGGGATGATGGCGAACACGATCAATGCCAACCGCCAGTTGATCTTGAGCATGAAATACATGCCGGTGCTGATGTTCATAATGCCCCAGGTCACGTCCAGCATGCCCCAGGTCACCAGTTGGGCGATGCGGTCTACGTCGGAGGTCAAGCGTGACATGATCCAGCCCACCGGCGTACGGTTGAAATAAGACAGCGATAGGTCTTGCAGATGGTTGAACATCTTCTGGCGCAGGTCATAAGCCACGCGCTCGCCCAATACCCCGGCCAGGTAAATGAAGCCAAAGACGCCCACCGCCTGTACCAGGATCAAGATACCGTATTGGGTGATGATCGACATCAACGCCTCGCGGTTGGCGGCAGCGATGCCTTCATCCACGATGCGTTTGCTAAGATACGTGAAGTAAGAATCGAGAACCGAAACCACGCTGATCATCGAAATAAAACCCAAGACCCAATACCAATGCGGCCTGGTCTGCCCGATGATGCGCATCAGTGTGCGCCCGTTGAACTCGGTGGTAAATTCCTCTTCTTCAAAATGAATTTCTGCCATCTCTAATTCCTCTAAAAATCAGCTATTACCAACAAACTCAGACGTCGACGCTGGCGATCTCTTGCGCCACCTGATCGTCGATCTGGGTCTGGATATCGAACACCTCACGGTACATGCCCTCTTCCTCAAGCAATTGGGCGTGCACACCCTTCTGCACGATGCGACCCTTGTCGAAGACCAGGATCATATCGGCATTCATCACGCTCTGGATACGGTGGGCGATGATGAAGGTTGTACGTCCTTCCATCAGACGGTTCAGCGCGCCGCGGATGGCGGCCTCGGTTTCAGTGTCCACCGAGGAAGTGGCATCGTCCAAGATCAGGATACGGGGATCTTTCAACAGGGTGCGCGCAATTGCCACGCGCTGCTTCTGCCCACCCGAAAGCGTCACACCCTTCTCACCAACCAGGGTATCGTAGCCCTCCGGGAAGGTCAGGATGACGTCATGCACGGCGGCAGCCCTGGCGGCTTCTTCGATCTCTTCCTGGCTAACATCGCGGCCAACACCGTAAGAGATGTTCTCGCCAATCGTGCGTGAGAACAGCAATGGTTCCTGTTCCACAATACCGATCTGTTGGCGCAGGTAGTGGCGTGTGTAACGGTTCAACTCGATGCCGTCGAGCAAGATGCTGCCCTCGGTGTATTCATAGAAGCGCGGCAACAGGTTGACCAGGCTGGTCTTGCCAGAACCGGTCGAACCCAGCAAAGCAATCGCCTGCCCTGGCTCGACATCGAAGGCGATATCCTTCAACACCAAGTCTTCCGGATCATAGCCAAAGCACACGTTCTTGAAGGCGATCTCACCACGCAAGTTCCCTTCGGGGACATAATCACCTTGCAGCAAGGGTTCGCGGTCTTCCTTGACGACATCGATGATGCGCTTATAGGAGACCATCCCGGTGGATAGCTGCGTGATCAGGCGGCCCAGGTTGCGGATCGGCCAGATGATCCAGACCACCATCCCGGCATAGGTAAGGTAATCGCCAATCGAGATCGTGCCGTTGATCGCCATCGTCGCCCCAACTCCAAAACCGAACAGCATTTGTGCGCCGGTCAGGATATCCGAAGAAGGCCAGTAGAACGAGAACATGAGCAGTAAATCACGGCCCAGCTTGAACTTCTCCCAGTTCTCGCGCTCGTATTTCTGGCGCTCGAAATCCTGGCGGGCAAAGGCTTT